>CAZFMU010000162.1:0-4237 GCA_964520165.1 uncultured Salinarchaeum sp.
CTTGTCGGGCTGCTTGCCACCGTCGTGATGAACGTCCCGATGGGGCGGCTGCCCGAAGGACAGACGGCCCCGGCGGTCGCCGCCGCCGTGCTCACCGACACCCATCCTGATACGGCACCTGAACGGGTCGCCACGCTCGTACACTATGTGGCTGGAACGGGCACGGGTATACTGTTTCTGAGCCTTGTTGTGCTCCTCGGACAGGTGCTTCCGGTGACACTCGCACAGCCACTGGCCGGTGGCGTGCTCTTCATCGTGATGGTGGCGTTTTTCGTCCTCGTGCCGCTGCCACGCGCTGGTCAGTTCTCGCGTCACCGGCTTGATCTGATCAAACGCGACTGGGCAGTCAGTGCTGCTGCATACGTCGTCGTTGCGGGCATCCTGCTGTGGATCATCGTTCCGAGTCTCCCATGACCGACGTGCCAACCGATCTCGATGCGTTCGTCGAACAGAATTACCATCGTTACGCCGACACCCAGGGGGTACTCCCGGAACGATTGGAGAGTTTCGGCGAGCAATATCGGAACCAGGGACACCTCACCCGCGAGCAGCTCTATGAAATCGCCTACGAGTCCTCGACGCGCAGCGCCTACCACGTGGAAACGAACCCGCCGGATCGATGTAAGACGGTGACCGCGAACGTCCGGCGGGTACCGGACGATTTCTCGAAGATACACCTGTTAACGGGGCTCACTGGATTTCAGGCCCCGACCGCCTCGTGTGTCCTGACCGCGCTCGATCCCGAAACCCACGCGGTCGTTGACACCCGCGTGTGGGCCAGTCTTGAGCGACTGGGATATCTTGAAGGACGCAAAGAGCAGTTCGATGCCGCCGATTATGTGCGGATGATCGAGCCGATCCGCACGATCGCCGATACGACGGGGCGGACGTCAGCAACAGTTGGCTACGCGCTATTCGCGTATGACGCCCACGTCCGCGAGGGGACACTCCACTGAGCAGAAGAAAACCGTCATTGTCGTTGGTCGGCTATCAGGCGATGATGGGGTGTCGCAAGTGCAACCGGGACGCGGTGATGCACGCGGCGTATTCGGGCGCTGATCTCTGTGAACAACACTTCCGTGAGTTTGTCGAGCGGCGGGTCCGTCACCGGGTGCGTGAGGACAACCTCATTCCGGCCTCGGCAACGCCGGAGAATCCCCAACGCTGGCTCGTCGGACTCTCTGGCGGGAAAGATAGCGTCGTCCTGACAACGATTCTTCACGAGACTTTTGCCGACGATCCACGCATCGAACTGGTCGCCCTGACCATCCACGAAGGTATCGAGGGCTATCGTGACGAGAGCGTTGACGCGTGTAAGACGCTCGTTGACGAGCTGGGCATCGAACATGAGATGGTGTCATACGAGGAGGAGTTCGATGTCCGGATGGACGCGGTCGCCGAGTCGGATCCGATGGGGATGGCACCATGTGCATACTGCGGGGTCTTCCGTCGGGACCTGCTCAACCGACACGCCCGAGAACTCGACGCCGATCTCATACTGACCGGCCACAATCTTGACGATGAGGCCGAGACGGCACTGATGAACATCCTCGAAGGTGATGTCGAACAGATTGCCGATCACTATGCGACATCAATCGCCGGACGCGACGAAATCGAGCAGGCGGACGATCCGGAGTTCATCCCGCGGGCAAAGCCACTACGGGAGGTCCCGGAACGGGAGGTCGCACTCTATGCCCATCTCCGCGAGTTACCAGCCCACATCGCGGAGTGTCCGCACGCGGACCGATCGTTTCGGGGTGAGATTCAGACGCTCTTGCACGATCTTGAGGACCGTCACCCCGGGACACGACACTCGATTATGGCCGGGTACGCCGAGTTTGGAGCACTTGCGGCCGACACATACGGCACACTCAAGCAGTCATCAAGCGAGATGTCAACCGGCACCTGCGAGCGTTGCGGTCGCTCAACGGATCGATCGGTCTGTCGGACCTGTGAGTTGTTAGCGGCGGTCGGTGGAAACCGCCAGTCCGAAAAGTAAGCCGACACCGGCCGGATTATCGAATGACGTCAACGCCGCGTTGCTGTTCGACCTGTCGACGGCCGCCGTCGCTTTGGGCACCGTCGTAGACGTTGTTGGCCTCAGCGGAGTCGAATTGTGCATCGAGGTTCTGGCTGGCGTCGTTTTCGAGTTCGGCACGTGAGCGGTCGGCCTGTCGCTGGGCGGTCGGGCCGAGGACCTGAGCTGACTGAACGCCGGTCATGATGGCCATCACCCGAACCTTACCCTTGTATTCGTCGCGGATCCGCGCGCCCCAGATGACGTTTGCACTGGCATCAAGCCGTTCGGTGATATTGTCGGCGATGCCCTCGGCCTCCTTGAGCGTGAGGTCTGGACCGCCGGTAATGTGCACAAGTCCGCCGGACGCACCACGATAGTCGACGTCCAACAGAGGGTGATTCATCGCATCCCGCACGACCTCGTCGGTCTTGTTCTTGTCCTGGGTTTCGCCGACAAGCATCACGGCCACGCCGCCCTGGTTCATGATCGTCGTCATGTCGGCATAGTCCAGGTTGATCAGGCTCGGCTGTGTGATCGTCTCCGAAATGCCCTTGACCGTCTCGGCGATGATCTGATCCATCACCGAGAAGGCCTTGCCGATGGGCAGGTTCGGGACGTAATCGAGCAGCCGGTTGTTATCAAGAACGATGATCGAGTCGGCCTCGTCTCGGAGCTTTTCGAGGCCTTCTTCGGCCTTGACCGTCCGGGCGCGTTCGACGTTGAACGGCGTTGAAACCATTCCGACGACGATTGCCCCCTGTTCCTTGGCGATCTTCGAGACAACAGGGGCGGCGCCGGTACCGGTGCCGCCACCCATTCCTGCGGTGACAAAGACCAAGTCGGCCTCCCCCAAGACCTCCTTGATCGTTGACTGCGCCATCTCGGTGGCGCGCTCGCCAATCGAAGGGTCACCGCCGGCACCGAGTCCCTCCGTCAGGGACTTGCCGACGAGGATCTTCGTATCGGCCTCGACCATCTGCAGGTGCTGTTTGTCCGTGTTGATCGCGATCGACTCGGCGCCGTCGACGCCGATGTTGTACAATCGATTGACGGTGTTGTTACCAGCGCCGCCACAGCCGACGATCACAATCCGCGGATCGCCGAATTCGTCGCCGTCAAAGTCCGTCTCGCGCTGTTCTCGTTCCGCGTTGTCAAGAGCCTCTTGGACGATGTCTTGCATGGTTTATGCCCTCGCAAAGGGGTCGGGCTGTCGCTCGACGGGATCGGCTTCTTCGTCGATCATGTCGCGTACGGCGGCCCGGATCGCCTCGCTTCGATTCGGATATTGGCCGGATTCGACCATCCGTTCGACCTGTTCGATTTGCTGTTTTGGGATGCGGAGTGTCACACGCTCCATAGTTGGTCTCCCCGTGTTGCGATGAAGACGGTCGTGTACCGCGGGACCGCGTCACATGCCGCAGGTGTAAGACGACCGTCTTACGCATCTAAGTGGTTATCGCCACATGTAATAAAGGTACCGGCCGTGTAAGACATTAGCGTCGTACACCGGCGTCAGTGTCTGTCGGCACCGTCGAGAACGTCCGCCGCTGGCGTGCGTCGGCCACAGCTCGGACAGAACGCCCAGTCGGATCGGATTTCGTCCCCACACTCACAAAACAGCCGGCGGGAAACCTTCTCACCACAGTTCGGACAGTACACGTCATCGGGATCAAGCGAGGCGCCACACTGCTCACAGGTGAGTTCGTCGTCAGACATAGCCGGGTCAGCGGACTCGTATGTCATACGCCCGTCCTGGGCCTGCTCGTCGACAGCCGCTGTGTCACCCTCAAGAGTCACGTTCACGTTGACATCGGGTGTCTGAAGGTGTCGATCAATGGCCTCGGCGACAAGAGTATCGACCCGATCGGCAATGAGTTCATCAATCGTTCCGGTCTCCGGCGAGGATCCACGCTCTGTAGCGGGGTCTTCGTGGGAGTCGAGATACTGACGGAGCGCCTCTCGCATGACCTCGCTCTTCGAGGCATCGAACCGCTCAATGGCCTCGACGAGGTCGTCGTCAGCCCGGAACGTTATTTTGCTCACTAGTCTTCGGTTCCCCGGGCATATAAATAAATTATTCGGCGTGTATGACATCCGAATGACGGTGACAGACGACATCGAAAGGTAACGTTTAATCCCGGCCACCGGATATGCTCAGATGCCCGCCCTTAGCTCAGCCTGGTAGAGCAGCCGACTGTAGATCGGCTTGCCCCCCGT
>CAZFMU010000163.1:0-4215 GCA_964520165.1 uncultured Salinarchaeum sp.
AGTACCATACTGGTTACATGACAGCCGGAGTTCGGGCTCGACTCGATCGCATCGGCACGGACGGTCGATTTCTGATCGTCCCGATGGATCACGGGATTACGATGGGGGCGGTACGGGGGCTCCGCGATATCGAATCGACGATCGACGCCGTTACGGCCAGCGGTGCCGATGCGGTCCTCACCCAGAAGGGGATCGCCCCACGCGTTCAGGGCAACGCGAACGGCGCCGGGTACATCGTGCACGTCAACGGGTCGACGGAGATTGGCCCCGACGAGAACGACAAGCGCCAGACGGCAACCATCAAGGACGCAATCCGTGCTGGCGCCGACGCCGTCTCGTTTCATATCAACGTGGGCAGTCAGTACGAACGCGAACAGATTGCCCAGCTCGGGGAGTTGACTGGCACCGCCGCCGAGTACGGTATCCCCGTCCTGGCGATGGCCTATGCCCGGGGTCCCGACATTGACGAGAGCGACCCCGAGGCGCTCGGCCATGCCGTCCGTCTTGCCGAGGAACTCGGGGCCGACATCGTCAAGACTGGATACAGCGGCGACGCAGCCAGCTTCCGGGATGTCGTCGAAGCAACCCGTCTCCCGGTCGTCATCGCGGGCGGGAGCCGCGGGACTGACCGCGAGACCGTCGAAATGGTCCAAGGCGCCATGGAGGCCGGTGGTGCCGGTGTCTCGATGGGCCGCTCGATTTTCCAACACGAGGATCCCGCAGCGATTACGCAGGCCGTCGCTGCGATCGTCCACGACGACGTCAGCGTCGAGACGGCCCTTGATCGAAGCGGTCTGTCCTGAGTGTCGGCGCCATTCGCCACGTTCAAGCCAGGTGGCTGTGTTGGTGATCGTATGACACGGTCCGTCTGGCTGAAGGCCGACGACACCGTCGGCGACTGGGAGCAGCGTAAACGTCGTATCACCGCCGGGCTTGAGGCCGGTGTCGACTGGGTGCTCGTCGATGAGTCGGATGTCAAGCGGGTGCGCGAACTCGGGTCGGTCAACGTTGCCGCGTTTGGCGACCGGGGTGATGTCGACGTGATCGATGAAGCCGATCCCGATCCGTCCGATCCCGATGCCGTCGTCGTTGGCAAAAATGGCGAGGGTGACGGCACCGTCACGCTTCCCGGTGACCTCTCCGGGTCGGCTGACCTCTCGACGCTACGCCGTGACGACGACCGCGCCCAGGGGGCTTACATCCGGATTCAAGATGAGACCTACGAGGCCTTTGCCGAGGCGGCGGCCACCGAGGCAGAGTACACGATTGTCATCGGTGAGGACTGGACAATCATCCCGCTTGAGAATCTGATCGCCCGGATCGGCGATGAGACTGAACTCGTCGCTGGCGTGACGACCCCCGAGGAGGCCCGGACCGCCTTCGAGACGCTTGAGATCGGGGCCGACGCTGTCCTGCTCGATACCGACGATCCCGACGCAATCCGCCAGACGGTCGAAATTCGCGACGCGATTGACCGCGAAACGCTTGACCTCACCTGGGCAACGGTTGAGTCGGTTGAGCGCGCGGGATCCGCCGATCGTGTCTGTGTCGATACGAGTAAACTCCTTGATGACGACGAGGGAATGCTTGTCGGATCAATGTCCCGCGGGCTGTTTTTTGTGCACGCCGAGACTGCCGAATCGCCCTATGTCGCCTCCCGACCGTTCCGGGTCAACGCCGGGGCTGTCCACGCCTACGCCCGAGTCCCAGGCGGCGAGACGACCTACCTCTCGGAGGTCGGCAGCGGTGATGAGGTCCAGATTGTCAGCCGCGACGGCTCGACGCGCGAGGCTGTCGTCGGTCGGGCGAAGATTGAGCGCCGTCCGATGTTCCGCATCCAGGCGACGGTTGAGACGGACGAGGGTGAGGACCGTATCGAGACACTCCTCCAGAACGCGGAGACGATCAAGGTTGCAACGCCGGAGGGCCGAACCGCCGTCACCGATCTTGAGGCCGGTGACGAGGTGCTTGTCTACTACGAGCAGACCGCCCGCCACTTCGGTGAGGCGGTCAATGAAACGATTATCGAGAAGTAATCTCCTTTTTACAGGTTGTCGAGGCGGATGCCACGGGGCTTGACCCCGAGGCAGCTGACCCCGACCAACGACACCGGGTGTCTGTTCTGGATTCTCTGGAAAAACAACTCCTCAGCAGCCATCCGGAACTCCTCCCAAAGCGTGCTCTAGCACCCATCCAGCCGTTAGCGTAGTCGATCCAGTATTGAGCTGCCACGCGATTTCTTTTCGGACTCCGCATCGTCGGGCAGCTCTGTTGAACACCAGTGACAGAACGAGAGCTCGGGATCGACCTCTCGACCGCACTCCGGACAGGTGTGGGTGGTGTCGGTCTCGGCTGTCGTGTCCTCACTCGTGGCGGTGTCGCCGGCGCGACGGGCCATTAGGTACGCGTCGATCATGCTGAACGCGATCACGAGAAGAATTGAGACCACGCCGAGTGTCGGCGTCTGTGCGACGATCGCCTCGCTTGCCGCCATCGGATCGGCGAACGGCTTGGTCGTCTCGGCGACCTCTTCGGGAACGACAAAGAGTGTCGTCGCGATTGCGAGTGCGAACCAGAGGAGTGCGCGACCCCACGCGCGAACGTAGACGTGTCCGAGTCCGGGGTAGATCAGTGCGAGCAGTCCTGCCAGCCAAGGTCGTGGACCGGTTCCTGACATGTGTAATTACCGTGGGCTGAGGTGATCGATGAGTGTCGCCATCGTCTCAAGTGTGTACTGTCCGGGGGCGGTGGCCCGCTCCGGATCGATCGGAGCGTAGCCGATCCGAGAGCCGTAGATCGGCGTGACGACCCGGGTGTGTCGCCCGGGTTCGCCCATCGCCATCGTTGCAACCGCCTTACCGGCCTTTGCGAACTCCCGTGTAACGCTCAACAGTCCCGGCACGTCCTCAGGATCGGTGGCCGTCACGGCGAGTTTGCCGATATCGCCTCGGTCAAGCGCGGCCGTCAAGAGGGCGCGCTGTTCACTCGGTGCTGGAGTCCCCTCGAAGTCGTGCACCGAGACGATCTGTGCCGTCTCCGAGGGGATAGCGAGGTTACCACCCTTCCTGAGCGCTTCAAGCTCAATATCGACGGCGGCGACGGCGTCGTACTCGGCCGCCTGTTCGAGTGTTGCAATCCGTTCGGGGCCATCCGGCGCGTCTCCGCCCTCCCAGTCAACCCGGTTGGTGGCAATCACGGGGAGATCGCCGTCGTACGCCGCAAGCGCCTCAAGTGGTGTGTCGGCCCGATCCATGCGGAACTCGACGGCGTCGGCGTGCGTTCGGGCCGCCGGCTCGGTGGCGTCCGCGAGGTCCGCCGTACTCGCCGCTAGCACGAACGACCCGAAGTCCATAGGCGCACTCTGTTATGACCCCTCAAAAGTCCGGCGAGTCGACCTCTGGCGCGACGGCGCCAGCTAGACGACGCCGATGCTCTCTTCGGCCTCAAGAAGCTCGTGATAGCGGTTTCGGATCGTGACCTCCGAGATGTCCGCGACATCGCTCACTGCCGCTTGCGTGGTCTTTTCGTTGGTGAGCAGCGACGCGGCGTAGACGGCCGCGGCGGCGAGTCCAACCGGTGATTTCCCGGAGTGGACGCCCTTGTCCTTGGCACTCTTCAGGAGCGATCGGGCGCGGTGTTCGGCCTCGTCTGAGAGTCCTAATCCGGAGGCAAACCGCGGCACATAGCTTTCGGGGTCGGCCGGTTTGACCTCTAGGCTCAACTCGCGGACGACATACCGGTAGGTTCTAGCGACTTCGTTCTTCTCGACGCGGCTCACGTCGGTGATCTCATCGAGACTCCGGGGAACCCCGGCCTGTCGGGCAGCGGCGTAGACACACGCCGTCGCGACCCCCTCGATGGACCGGCCTGGGAGGAGATCCTCCTCAAGTGCGCGTCGGTAGATAACCGAGGCGGTCTCGCGGACGTTGTCCGGAAGACCGAGCGCGGAGGCCATCCGATCGATCTCACCAAGGGCCTGCTTGAGGTTGCGCTCTTTCGAGTCGCGGGTGCGGAACCGCTCGTTCCACTTTCGGAGCCGGCGCATCTTCTCGCGCTGATTGCTCCCAAGCGAGTTGCCGTAGGCGTCTTTGTTGCGCCAGTCGATGTTGGTCGACAGGCCCTTGTCGTGCATCGTGTTGGTCGTCGGCGCGCCGACCCGCGACTTCTCGTCTTTTTCCTTGGCGTCGAAGGCGCGCCACTCGGGACCCCGATCGA
>CAZFMU010000164.1:0-1686 GCA_964520165.1 uncultured Salinarchaeum sp.
CGGTTCGACCAGAACTCGCTCAAGGACGCGCCACGGGCCCGTGCCCCTTTGACGAGCGTCTCGAGAATCTCGATCATAACGAAGGTAAACCGGTAGGTGAGCAGTGCAATCTGATCGATCGGCCGGGGAAACAGCCGGCCGATGACGGTCACAACAGCGGTGTACCGCGTGGTCATCGCTGCGGCGAGCACGAAGGTCACGACGGTCAACGATCGGGCCGCGAGTTCAAGAAACAGTTCGACGCCCGCGATGGTGATCGAGAGGCCCCCAAGCGGCGTCGGAAGGACGCCACCGATTGGCGCACCCGGCTCAAGAAACAATAGCGGACCGCCAAGTGAGACGACAAACAGCAACGGAATGGTGTACCAGCCGGCAAGACGGCGCAACGAGAGACCGGCCCACGCGTAAACGAGGAGGACGAGGGTATACAGTCCGGCCAGGACAGCGAGTTCGTCGATAACGGTAACGGCCAGCACAAGCGCACCGACGATGCCGACCTTGGTCCACGGGTTCACCCGATGAAGGGGCCCATCCTGGTGTTCCGCCGTCGCGGTGATGAGCCGGGGATCGGGGACGTGATTCGACAGCGCCGCCATCAGCTCCGACTCCCTCCACGCTCGGCGGTCGACGACTCGCGTTGTCGGCCATAGCGGTAGTACAGCCACACGCCAATGAGGGCGAATATGAGAAAGAGGCCGACGTACACAAGGACAAGTCCCTGTTGCCGGATCGGGCCGGCAATGATGATGCCCCGCGTGATGTCGACCAGCGATCCCCCGCCACTCTGGAGCCCACCGAGAAGGGCTGACTCTGCCCGCTTGGCCCATGGGAGCCCACCGCCGGTCGCCCGAAAGCCGAACCAGCCGGCCACGAGACTGCCGCCGGCGAGTGTCACCAAGGCGAGGTACTGTTTCCAGCGCTCCATCAGGCGGTCACCCCCGAACGGCCGGTCTGTTCCTCGGCGGCCACCAGGTCGGGGCGGACGGAGGCCAGAAAGCGGACAATAAATCCGGTCAGGAGGCCTTCAACGACGGCCACCCCCAGGTTGAGCCCAACGAGTCCACCCACGGCGATCATCAGGTCAGACCGGGGGAGCTGGCTCCCGTTGACGCCGCTGATAACAATGATCGCCCCCATCAAGAGCGATCCAGCGGCGAGCCCGAGTGTCCCGGCACTGGCACTCGCTGGAAAGACATCCCAGTCAAGCCCCAACAAAGTCTGAAAGAGGTAGTATGCCGCAATCGCCTCGGTGGCGTTCACGAGGACGTTTGCCCCGAGTAAGCCAACGGCGCCGTGTCCCAAGGCAGCCGAGAAGACATTCACGACCAGCGCAATGAGCGCGCCAAGAAGCGGGCCAGCGAGGATGCCGACTAGAGCAGTGAGATTCATATGTACGCCGCCCCAGATAGGAATGTTCAACTGAAAGATCGCGAAACTCGCCGCGGCGCCGATACCGGCTAAGGCGATCTGTTCGGATTCAATACCATCCCGGCGAATCCGATAGACGACCGCGCCCAGCAGAATAACGGCGACCGCACTCCAGAGGGCGAGGGCCCACAGCGGAAAGGCCCCCTCGCCAAGGTGGATGTGTGCCATGTGTGGTTATTAAATTTGTCCGTAGATATAATAACTTTACGCGTTAGAACCTGCTGAATCGGCGGTTCACTGGTATCGGCCGCGCCCCTC
>CAZFMU010000164.1:1786-4182 GCA_964520165.1 uncultured Salinarchaeum sp.
GCCTCGGGATCAACAGCGGTGAGCACCGGCGTCGGGACGCCAGCGCGCCGGGCAAGCGCCGTCAACCGGGCCTCCATCGCCGTGCGCTCCCGGCGAAGACGGCGATCGAGATCGGGATGGCGGTAGCTCTTTGGGTGTCGACGCTTGCGTACACACCCGTTAACGCGCGTAACGGTCGCCTCGGCCCCCTCAACCGACCCGGTCTCAATGGCATCACCGACGTGACGAACGGACTCCTCGTGTCGCCAGGTGACGGGAACCTCGTCGGGACGGTAGGTGGGATCAACCGCGGAGTCCTCAATGGCGATGGTATCACCGGCCTCGTACATCTGCGCCCCCAGTACGGCGATCATGCCGGCGTTGTCCCGGAGAAACCGCGACTCGGGGGCATAAAACGAGGCGCCACGCTGTGCACACATCTCCTCAAGCATCGCCTTGAGTCGGTCGTTCTGGCCCACTCCACCACCGAGGACGAGCTCGTCCGCGCCGGTTACCGATAGCGCTCGCTCGCTGACCTCGGTCAGCATGGCGAAGATGGTCTCCTGGAGTCCCGTACAGACATCCTCGACCGGCGTCCCCGCATCGACGGCATCCTGGGCGGCAGTGGTGATTCCCGAAAACGAGAAATCCATCCCCTTGACGACATACGGAAGCGAGGTATAGGTGCCATCGGCCGCCGCCGACTCGACCTTTGGGCCACCAGGATGTGACCAGCCGAGGTGACGGGCGAACTTATCGAGTGCGTTACCAACGCCCGTGTCCATCGTCTCACCGAGGACGCGGTAGCGACCCTCGTGGTAGCCGAGCACGTGCGCGTTGGCGCCACTAGCATTGAGGCACACGGGGGCGTCAAATCCGGAGCGATACCGGCCGATTTCGAGGTGGGCGATCATGTGGTTGACGCCGATCAGTGGTACCGAAAGCGTGCCAGCAAGCGCTCTAGCGGCCGTTCCAACGGTGCGCAGACACGGGCCGAGCCCTGGACCGCGTGAGAATGCGACCGCGTCGATCGGTGGCGAGTCAGTAGTCCTCTCGCGGGCGTGGGTCATCGCCGCCTCAACGACCGTCGGAATCGCCTCGGACATGTGATCGGCCGCTTCCCGCGGGTCGATCCCGCCCGACTCGGGGACGTACGCGTCGGTCTCGATCCAGACCTCGTCCGTCGTCGTGTCAAAAACAGCCGCACTCGCCGCCCACGCCGTGCCTTCGATCCCGAGAACGCGCATTCCCGACGCCTACAGCCACTCGGTGTATCCACACCGGCCGCAGTGTCGACGGTCGCCGTGGTCAGCGAGATAAGCGTCGCCACACTCGGGGCAGGCCTCACGGTCGACGGTTCCATCGTCACCGTAGAGTTCGTGCCGGGTCATGCTTCCTCGGCGTCGATCTTGTTCCGCTCAAGCATATACTCCTGTTCGATCTCCTCGGCGTACGCCGGCGTCTCATAGACCTTCGCGTCGCCAATGGTCTCGCGCATACCGAACTTCGTGTCGAGCGAGCGAACGACGACCTCGGCGGCGTCCTTGTTGAGCTGAGCGGCAAGACTGTCACGTACCGAGAGTCGTTCGGGGGTCGCGTCGTCGTGTTGGACGCGGAACCGTACGTCGGTCCGGTGTAACATCGGATTCTCCTCCTCTTCGATGATCTCGATATCCATGATTCGTTGGCTTAAATTGACGCTGAGCCGGCTAAAAGGATTTCGAAGGAGCGGGTCACTCAAGCCGGTCGAAAAAGCGGTCGTGATCCCCTTCAAGCAGGTCGATGAGTTCGCGAAACTGCGCCTTGCGATCCGGCTCAACCTCGATGGCGACCATGCCCGCGTCGGGTTGGCCGTAAACGACGGTCGTCGGCGGACGGGCAGCGAGGACGGCTGGAACCGTCGCCAGGTCCTCCTCGCCGTCGACATCGACCGTCACGGGGGCGGTAGCGGTCATGGCCTCCGCCAGCGTCTCTACGAGATCAACGGTGAGCGTGCCGGCTGGGTTTCGGATGGAGACCCGGTTAGGGCGCTCGGCGATCGTCGAACGGATCTCTGGAGTCACAGCATCACGCTGGGTCAGCCCATCGACAACGGCGACCTCCGGGCGGTAGCCGTGACGCTCGAAGTGGTAGGTCACGACATCGCCGACCGTGACAATCTGCCCGTCGGTCTCCGCGAGAATGGCTGCCGGATCCTCGTAGACCGGACCGAGTGGCTCTTTGAAGGCGACGCGGTGTTCCTCTGGCAACGCGAGCAGGGTCGTCGGCGAGTCGGTGGGGGACACGAATGGGCGGGGGCTACCGGACCTTGAGGGCGTACGGGCCTGGTTCGGTGATCTCCATCTCCTCAGCGATGCGACTCTGCGCTGGGTGAGCGATAACGACGTAGCCCGCCCAGTCCTCGGTCAGTGATGAGG
>CAZFMU010000165.1:0-4177 GCA_964520165.1 uncultured Salinarchaeum sp.
TGGAGCATACACGAGTTGCGCATAAGCGACGATCGTGGCAGAATGAACCCGATGTGTTCTTCGGGGACACCGACCGTCTCGGCGTACTGTGCAACGTATGCGCCCGGAGCGAGTCGATACACCCCGTCATCGGGGTCGATGGCGGTTCGCTCGCCGATTGTTGTCCCCTCGCGGCCGATACGCCCGGCAGTGGTCTGTTCGAGTATCGCCTCAAGCGTGAGGTCAACCCCGTTTGGCTGGATCTGTGCGTCGGTGACCGATCCAAGCTGATCGGCGACAAACTGGCCGGAGCGAAACATGCTGTCGCGGTGGTACGGTACGAAAAAAGCCCTTTCGTCGCCTGGTGAGAACGTGGTCGTTTTACCCACGCGGCCAAATAGCGGTATAATGACTACTGACGGGCAGACGCGCCGATTCGGAGGGTTGACACTCGAACACGACCGCGAGTGGGACTACGAACTCGATCGGATCGCTGACGCCGTCGAGGAACGCGATGTCGAGACCATCGGCCTGCAGTTCCCCCAAGGGCTCAAGCGCCAAGCCCCCGGTGTCGCCGACGATATCACCGACTATGTCGATCGGGATGTTACAGCACTCATCTCGGGGCAGCCCTGTTATGGCGCCTGCGACGTTGACATGCAACTCGCGCGACAGACGGATCTGTTTGTCCACTTCGGACACACGGCGATGTCCGAGTCCGAGGGGATTATCTACGTGCCGCTGTATTCAAACGTCGACCCGTCACCGATCATCGACGAGGCGCTCGCCGAGTTCCCCGACGAACTTGACGAACTCGGACTCGTCACGACCGCTCAGCACGTCCACCGGCTTGAGGAGATGCGCGAGCAGATTGAGGCCGCCGGATACACCGTCCATACCCGGAAGGGGGCCGAACGACTCTCGCGCGAGGGCCAGGTGCTCGGGTGCAACTACGCCAGTGCTGATCTCCCTGTCGACCAACTGCTGTACGTCGGTGGCGGCCAGTTCCACCCCGTCGGACTGGCGATGGAACACCCCGACAAGGACGTAGTGATCGCGGACCCGGTAAACAACCTCGTAACCGACGCGACCGCCGAGGAGTTCATCAAACAGCGTTACGGCGCCGTCCACCGAGCGATGGACGCCGAGACCTGGGGAGTCGTCTACTGCACCAAGATCGGCCAGGGCCGGTTTGAGCGCGCCCAGGAGATTGTCGCAAACAACGACGACGCCTATCTGATCACCACCGACGAGGTTACGCCCGACCGGCTTCGCTCGTTCGGACTCGACGCATACGTCAACACGGGCTGTCCACGGGTCACGACTGACGATGGGGCACAGTTTCCGGCACCATTGTTGACCCCTGGTGAGTACGAGATTGCCGTTGGTAACAAGCCGCTTGACTCGCTGTCCTTCGATACCTTCCATGGAACCTGGTGACCCTGGATATTATTCTTAGGAATCAACGAACCTTTTTGTATTCGCCGGGAGTATGACATTGTGATGGCGTCCCGACGGACTCTGGCCCAGCAACTGGGTGTCGTGGCCGACTTCGAGGACCCTCGGGTCGATCTTGAGCAGTACACGACGCCGCCCGAACTCGCCGCTACCATCGTTCACGATGCGGACCTCCGCAGTGACATCGAGGACCGCATCGTGGTTGATCTCGGCGCCGGGACCGGTATGCTCGGACTCGCGGCCGCTCTCAGAGGTCCTCGACTGGTACTCGGACTCGAACTCGATCCCGACGCGCTCCAGACAGCACTGGCGAATGAACGCCGGGTTGCAAGTCAGACGGTCGTCGAATGGATCAATGCCGACGCGACTCAACCGCCGATCGCCCCGCCGCATACGGAGACCACCGTTCTGATGAACCCGCCGTTCGGTGCTCAACACGACAATCGTGGCGCCGACCGCCGGTTTCTCACCGCCGCTGCCGAGCTCGGAGGCGTCTCTTATTCGGTGCACAACGCCGATAGTCGTGAATTCATCGAGGCCTTCGCCGCCGATCACGGCGGGACTGTCACCGCCGCTTTCGCCGCCGAACTTGAGATTGATCACCAGTTTGCCTTCCACGAGGCCGACTCGAAAGCGATCGACGCCGAGGTCTTTCGCATCGAGTGGACGACTCAGTAGCGCTCTTTTGTCGCGATCGGCGTTCGCGTGCCGTTGTGGTTCACGACTACCGTCGGGCCGTTCTGTAGCGACGAGACGGTGATCGTCAGCCAGTCGACGACCACGGTTTCGTTCCGGGCGGGTAACCGCGTGACCGTCGTCTCGTTGGGTGATCTGATGCGAAGGGCAAACTCACCGTCCTCAGCGACGAAGAGCTGAAATCGGTGATCATCGACGTATACCGTTGACGTTGAGGCGTCGGATGCAAACGCCTGCACGGTCCGGTTGTCCGCGGTGAGATCGACCGTGTAAACTGTTTCCCCTCCGAGTACGTCCCACCCGGTCCGGTCAACATCGACCGTCTCCGACCACCCCACGCCACCAACAGTGACCGTTTCGTGACCGGTCGAAGCGAGTCGACTGGCAGAGATCTGCTGTGTCCAGACGTGCCGGCGATCGCTACTGACGATCACACCGCTGGTGTTGATCGCGGCGAGTTCGAATCCCGGCGCCTCGATAACCGGGACGATGCGATTGCGTACCTCCTCCTGATAGGTGACTGTGTAGTCTCCGACTGCGACTGACTCGTTGATCGGTGGCGGGTCGGCCGTGTCGGTACTGAGATTCAGCGGGATGGCCGGACCGATCAGTGTCGCCAGGATCAGGCCAACGGCAACCATTGCTGTCTGGCGGCGCGTTGGAACAATCTCGAAGTGACCAACGGCCGGCAGCGGCCGCTTCGATCCAACGACGGCACCTACCAGCACGAGGGCAACAAGTACCACGAGAATCACGCCACCGGCCCGGTAAAGCACGTAGGTGTCGTTACCAGCGTATCGGTAGACCGCCCAGAGCTGCTGGCTGATGGCATACAGTATCACGGCCACAAAAAATCGTCCAGGTGATGGGCGGGTTCCACGGCGGTGGGCGAGCGCGACCCCGAGAAAGATGCCAAAAAGAAATCCGATTGCGTGTCCTTGAATGGCAACCTCTGCCCATCCAGGAACGGTCGGCGGACTCGGAGTTGCCGCGGCGACGACAACCGGCTCCTTGAGCGCGCGGTAGACGACACGTACGCCGCCGATAGCGAGTACTGCCACGAGCGTCAGTAGTGGTCGTATTACCACAGCGAAGCCAGCGTACGCGAAGACCACTGCAGAGAAGCCAATGACCGGACCGAGTGAGAATGCTGCTGTGAGGATGCCAACCACAAGCGTCACACCCGGGAAAATCAGTGCCGCTCTGACGATGGGAATCCGCCAGAGCGCATCATCCCGGCACGTGGAGCGTCCGCCATCGGAGCGGGGATAATGCCCCCAGAGGTACTCTACAAGCGGGGCGAGCACAACCGTTGCGCTGAGGTTGCCGATAAGATGTGACGGTGAGGCGTGGGTAAATCCCGCCGTCAGCATCCCTGTCGGATAGAGGTACGACCAGGCCCGAAACGGCACCACCAGAGGATCATCCCATGTCCAGAAGCCACGCTGGAGGAACAGATACACGCCGAGGAGTCCAAGCACGACGAGCACCGATCCCACCGGGATACCGTAGATGAGCCGAGCCCGGAGCTGGCGGATCCACCGCCGATCGTCGAAATACCCGACCGCTACGAACGCGCCTGCTAACGACACGATGAGGGCCGCCGCAAACGCCCGGTCCATGCACATGGCAGTCGTGCGATTCGCTTAGATGCCTCGGTGACCTGCGCGCTTCGAAACGCTCAAACACGTGACGCGAATACTGTCGGTATGGACCTGCGGGTTATCGAGAGTGACGAGACAGAACTCGCTATCGAGATCGCCGGCGAGGATCACACGTTCATGAATGTCCTCAAGGGCGCGCTCCTTGAGACCGATGGCGTCGCCGCGGCAACCTACGACGTGAATCCCGAACAATCAGGGGGGCAGACGGAGCCGATCCTGACGATCAAGACTGATGGAAGCGTCGAACCTCTTGACGCACTTGAGGCCGGCGCGCGGCGTGTCGGCGACAAAACCAACGCCTTTCGCGACGCTTTCGAGGCTGCACAGGCCTAACGCTTTGGCTGGTTACTGGCGCTTAGGCCCCTTTCTCAAGGAGTCGT
>CAZFMU010000166.1:0-4153 GCA_964520165.1 uncultured Salinarchaeum sp.
ACCATGGACAGAACCATGATCGCCGCAAGGAACGTTGCGCGCACCTTGCCACGATATGAATCGTCTGTCATGTTGTGTCGTGTTCTGTGTTGCGTGGTAGGGTACTTAGCGTTCGATCAACGACCACCAGAGCTTTCGATCGGCCACCCGTTGGCGCGCTCAACCCGTCCACCGATTCGGGACCCAACCCCGAGCCGGCGGCAGATCGACCCCGAACCAACGGGCCGTGGACGATGGTACTCGCTCCTACGGTCATAGGCAGGGGTACGGATGATGCTGATGACCAAGCCTATAATAAGTTTTGTGTTATGGGATGCGCCAAAGTGGCCGCTAGCGGCAGGATCACGCACTCATATCGTGCGATTTGATCACACCCTATGATCGACAGGATATATAAACCGTCGTGGTACTCGTCGGTGACATCTAACCGATCATCACGACAGCGAAACGACCAAGATGGGTGGCCAACCCACACGAAATGATGACAGCGACCGAGCGGGTCTACCGGGCTACCCGCGACGTGCTCGATACCCGGCCGGAGATGCGTGACGCGATCAGGGCCGTGCTTGAGACCGATGCGACAACGGAAGACTGGACCTTCGAGACCGTTGAGGTCGATTCCGGAACCTTCGGCGAACTCGTCTCAGCAGGAATCGTCGAGCGGACCGAAGACGGCTATCGAGTCGCCGACCGGACCGCCGTGCAGGCCGCCCTTGAGGACCGGCCGCTTGAAACGATCACTGACGAGATCGACGCGTCGGAGTCCCGGAACCTGACGAGTGCACTGCCGACAATGTCGCGGCCAACGCTCCTCGGGCTCATCGTCGGGGTGCTCATCGTCGCCGGCGTACGAAGCGTGACGGCACCGCAGGTGTTCCAGCGTGGCGCCGTCGTCTCGCCAGCGAATGACCCCTACTACTTTCGGTACCTGCAGGAGCGACTCCTCGAACGGCCGGGACTACACCCACGGGCGGTCGTCGAGGTCGGCGGGGGCACGACCCGGCCGTTCACCAATGCGGCAAACTGGTATCTAACCGAGCTGTTCGGCGGAGGACCGGAAGCGGCGGCACTGGTCGTTGGATGGCTCCCCGTGCTTGCCTCGGTTGCACTTGGAGTCGTCATCTTTGCGCTAGCCACGCGGCTCACGCGCGACACCCGCGTCGGCGTGCTCTCCACGGCGCTCTTGATTGCGCCAGTACATGTCGTCTACACCAGTCTCGGCTTCTTCGATCACCAGCTTCATCAGTACTTCTGGCTCGGACTCCTGTTACTCGGAGGGGTCTGGCTCGCCGAGAAAGAACAAGTGCGCACGCAGGAAACATATGTTATTGCTGTCCTACTCGCTGTGACAATCGGCGTGACGCCACACGTCTGGGGCGGATCGCCGCTGATCCTCCTCCCGTTTGCGGCCTACATTGGGCTCCGGGCCGTACAAGACGTTGCAGCAGAGCGGACACCCCACGAGTCACTTGGACCACTCGTCGTTGCGACGGTCCTCGGAGCGACGCTTGCGTATCTCCCACATCTCGCGTGGGGATGGCGAGATGCATACGTGCTACAGATAACCGCGCTCGTCGCGATCGGCGCCATCGGAGTCACCGGGCTCGCCAGCGTATGGGTCCGAAGAGAGTGGCCCGCAGTATGGCTTCTCGGCGGAGAGGGAGCGCTTGCCCTTGTCAGTCTTATCGGGTTCCGAGTGCTACGACCCGAGGAGTTCAGCCAGTTACTCACCCGGTCGACTGCACTATTCACCCGTGGCGGGATTCTCGAAGGCGGTTCGTTGTACGGACTCGACAAACTCGTACTGTTAGAACCGCTCATTCAGATCGGCCCAGCCTTCTTTCTCGCCGTACCGGTGCTGGTGTGGGTGAGTTGGCTGACCTACCGACACGATGATCCCGGATGGCTGCTGTTGACGGTCTTCGGCTGGTACTTTGCGCTTCTCGCCGGCTTCCAGATGCGCTTTGCCGGCCAGTTGTCAATCGTGCTCGCTCCCTTTGCCGCAATGGGTCTGGTGACCGTGCTTGCGAAGCTTGATCTCGTGGCACCAGTCGCGGTGCTTGATGACCTACAACGGCCGAAGTCGATAGTGCAACTCAACACCCAGGGCTCATGGCGACGGATGGCCTACGTCGGAGGAGCCGTTGTCCTCATTGTTGCGGTGAACCTCTTTTTCCTCTCAGGACTGTTCAGTTCGACTGTCTACAACGACGAGTTTGACGCAGCGATGGCAATCGACGATCATACTGAGCAGTTCAATCAGAGCTATCCGGAGACGTATGTGCTAAGTGAATGGGGTGAGAATCGAATGTACAATTATTTTGTTAACGGCGAGTCCCGGAGTTACGGATTTGCGCGAAGCAACTACGGGGAATTCATTACTTCTACGAATACAAGTGCGCAGTACAGTCAGCTGGCTGACCGGGTCGGTTACGTAACGGTGGGGCCTGCTCGGACACCAGCAAGGACAACCCATGGCAGATTATACGATGGCCTTGGACTGGGATCAACTAATGTGAGTCACTTTCAGATTCTCTATGTCGGCGAATCCGTCCGAGCGTTTGCACTCGTTCCGGGGGCGACGATCCGCGTGAGTGGACCCACCGGTCAGACGGTGACTGCTCAGACGACAGTTGATGTGCCGAGCAGTCCAGAGGTATCAGTCGGCAACGAGTCCTACACACAACGCAAAACAATCACGCGAGGCACAGCAACACTCCGCGTAGCACACCCCGGAAAGTATCAAGTTAACGGTCAGACGGTGACGGTGTCACCAACAGCGGTTGAGGAAGGTCAATCGGTATCGATTAACCTGCATGCTGGCTAGGATTAAGACTCCTCCAGCGATGGCGCGATAAATTCGGCACCGAGGAGAGATTCAACAGCCGCATGAAAAGCGTTCAAGCAGACCGAATCACCGGTTGATGTGCGGCGGACCATTGCACCGGTTAGCAGGGTATACAGCTGATTTGCAGTTCGCTCGGCATTCTCAACCACGAATACCTCTCGCTCAACGCCAGCGGCGATGGCGGTCTCAAGCCGGCGCTGGAGGATCCGATCAGCCCGGCGGAACTGCGCTTGGAAGGCATCGTCGTGAGGTGCCTGTCCGCGAATCTCGGTGAGCGCCCGCAGAAACTGGTAGTCTTCGCTGTCGGGGTCGGCGTAGATCATCGTCAGAAATGCCGCGATCGACGCATGCGGGTCCGACGGCTCTGCGGGAATGTTCGCCTCAAGTTGGTCAAGCATCGCATCCAGACAGTCAACGACGAGCGCGTCCTTGCTGTCGTAATGATGGTAGATGAGTGACGTGCTCTTGGGGAACTCCTCGCCGATGGTCTGTAGTGATAGCGCGGTATAGCCGTGTTGATGAAGCGCCCGGTAGGTCGCCGCAAGCAGCTCCTCTTTGGTTCCGGTTGGGTCGCTGAAGAACGTTCTCACCGCGGCTCACCCGGTGACGATCCGGTTGCGACGACAATCCGCATACTAACTGTAGAAATTGATGTCGGTTAACGCTGTTGATTGATCGATCAACAAGGTTATATCCATCTGTCCGTTGGTGACGTGCATGGATGCAGACCCTGACGGGCGTGTGTGGACGCCCGTGATCGCATGAGTCGTTCCCGTGGACTTGTGGCCCTCCTCGTGGTATTGCTCGGCGGCAGCCTACTTATCGGTGCAACCGGCGTCAGTGCCGCCCAGACAACGATCCGTGGTGAACCAGATCTTGGCGCATATGCGCCGGACAACTCCCTTTCGCCGGGGACAGAGACGGAATTGATGATCGAAATCGCCAATGATGGGCGTGTGCAGTCCGGTGGGTTTGACCAACGAAGCAAGGTGACGAACGCGCGTAACACGATCATCGAGATCTCTGCTGATGACGCGCCAGTGGAGATCGAAACTGGCCAACAGTCAGTCGGAACCGTCACCGAGGATAAGCCGACGCAGGTCCCAATTACGGTGACCGTCCCTGAAAGCGCTGAACCGGGCGTCTATGACCTCGAAGCGACAATCGAATACTCGTATACATCGCAATATCTCCAGAGAGCCGGTATCGTCAACGAAAACAGTGAAACCGTCCGGCGCGATGTTGAGGTTGAAATCGAGAGCGAGCCGCGCTTCCGGTTTGAGACCGTCGACAGCGACGTCCAGG
>CAZFMU010000167.1:0-4153 GCA_964520165.1 uncultured Salinarchaeum sp.
TTGCCCTGGTTTATGACATTGCGGACGTGCCGAACTTCGCTCACGGAGATATCCTGACCCTTGGCGCCTACGTGGCGTTACTGGTGAACGTCCCAGGAACCGTCCCCGGATTCGGGCCGCTTACCGCGGGCCCCCGCAGTCTCACGGCGGCTGGACAGGCCGTGTTGTTCGTCCTTACAGCGGTGAGCGTCCTCGCAATCGTCTATCACCTCGGGGGGCGGCGGGCGCTCGCCGGCGGCTGGTGGGGGATTGATGTCAGCCCACCGGTTGGCCTCGGAGTTCACGCCGGCGTCGCCGTCGCACTTGGGGCACTGGTTGCCTTTGGTGCACCATCCTTCCTTGTAGCGCTGGTGTTCGCGACGCTCGTTGCCGGCGCGCTCATCCCGGTGATGGAATCACGCGTGTTCCGGAAGTTTCGCGCTCGGGAGGCCTCGCTGGCGATGATGCTGATCGTCTCGCTGGCGCTCTCGTTTATTCTGCGCTACGGCATCCAGACGGTCTTCGGTGGTCAGATCCGCCGGTATCAGGTCGACTCAACGATTCCATTTGGGGGAGGGGTTCTCGACATCACGCAGGCGAAAAATGTCGATTTAGCACTCGGTACCGGTGGTCTCTCGGTTGCCGTTCGAGAGACCGGCAATGCGGCGACCCAGCTGCTCGCCCTGCGATACGGCTGGCTTGAGATCCTTGCCATCCTTACGGTGGCCGCTCTCATCGGAGTGGCTGGCTACCGACGACGACAGGGGACCGCGGCGGTCATCGGCCCTCGGCTGGCCGCTTCCGTCGGCGCACTCGGGGCGATCGGCGTCGGTGGTGTCGTCTTTGCCGGGGGCTCGACACTCGCGGATCCGGCGTTTATCACCCGGGTCGACTCCTCGCCACTTAAGCTCGCGACCATCGGTGTTGCCCTGCTCATGATGACACTATTACACTACCTCCTGCGGGCGACCACGCTCGGTAAGGCAATGCGCGCGACAAGCGACAATCGCGACCTCGCGATGATCCGTGGCATCAACACCCGTCGCGTGATGATGTCCGTCTGGATCATTGCCGGGCTATTTGGAGCTGTTGGCGGCGTTCTGCTTGGATTTGTCTTCGCAAATATCACTATCAATCTGGGATTCAATCTGCTTATTCCCATGTTTGCGGGCGTCATCCTCGGTGGCATCTCCGTCTACGGCGCTATCCTCGGGAGTTACATCGTCGGACTCGCAATGGAGGTCGGGATTTACGCCATTCCAGGTCTGGATACGACCTACCGCATGCCGGTCGCATTCGTTGTATTGCTGCTCGTCCTGTTAATCAAGCCTGAAGGTATCACGGGGGGGAACTGAGATGGCCGCTGCCGACATCCTCGTCTCGTTTTTACTGCTGGTCGCCATCTACTCGATTCTATCTTTTGGGTTGAACATCAAGTTCGGCCACGCTGGCCTACTTGATTTCGGCCATGTGGCCTTCTTCCTTGTCGGCGCGTACGCTGCCGCACTAGTGGTTATTCCGCCCGATACCCCGGGTGATTTCACCCGGTACGTGATCGGCCTCGGTGATGTCCCGGTCGTCGGCACGTGGCTGATTGCGGTGGTGGTCGCCGCCGTTGTCGCGGGGGTGATCGGCGGTCTCGTTGCGTTACCGACCATCCGGCTCCGTGAGGACTACCTCGCGATCACCCTCCTCGGCGTGTCGGTCATCTTCCAGCGGGTGATCCAATCCGAGAGCTGGCTTGCCAACGGGCCCGACGCCCTGCGTGGGTACAGCCCGCCGTTGCAGGATCTATTTCCACTTGAGATGGGGCTGGTGAGTGATGCTCTCGTTGTCGGGATTGTCGTGTTTGTCGTCTGGGGCGTGCTCAGCACTGTGGTGCTGATTCAGTCTCGCCGCTCACAGGGTGGTTCGCGCACGATCGTCGCCCGCCTCGGTACGCTCGGTCTTGATCGCATTGCACTTCCAGGTGGGCGGACGACGACAGCGCTTCTCGCCGCCGGGATGGTCGCACTCGCCAGCGTCGGCCTTCTCCTGGCGACCGGTGGCCTACTCATTGTCGGTGCTGTCGTCTCTGTGTACGGCTGGGCCGTCCTGTTCGTCGAACTATACCAACGCTACGGCGGGCTCCCACGACGGACGCTCGCGGCCGGTACCGCGCTTGGCACCGGTCTACTTGTTGCCCTGCTGCCGCTGCCACTCGCCGGGAGCCTATGGCTTCAGGTGGTCGGTACGCTCGGCCTGTTGGCGGGTCTGATTGGGGTGTACTACTACAGTCTGCAGCGGGCGGACTGGGCTCGTGAGGCCAAGCTCACGCTGGTGGCGATCGGCGGCCTCTGGTTCGTTGGCATCTGGTATTTCCTGTTGCCGGTGTTGGGACCGCTTGGTGATGGCGATCTCGGGGGTGTTATCGCGACGCTCCTCGCCAACCTCGTCTGGTTTGTTCAGTTCGGCGGGGATGTGGGTGTGAGCTACGCCATTGCCCTCGTCGGCGATGTGACGGTCAAGCTTGGATATGCGCGCTTCCAACTTGCTCTGTTCGTCGCGGTGATGCTCGCGGCCTACGTGGTGCTTGAGTCGGCGGTCAACTCCCCGTTCGGACGGGTGCTCCGGGCCATCCGTAACGACGAGGCGGTCGTCCAGTCACTCGGGAAAAATCCCTTCGTCTACAAGACCCAGGCGATGATTATCGGCTCGGCGCTGGCGGGCGTCGCCGGTGCGCTCTGGGCGATGTACTCACAGGGATTGACCTTTCGAACCGGCGAACCCCGGATCACATTTATCGCGCTGTTGATCGTGTTCATTGGCGGACTGGGTAACAACCGCGGAATGGTCCTCGGGGCGGCCGTCTTCTGGGCCTTCCAGCAGGCCACTTCGCAGCTCGCGGGGTACTTCCCGACGGGACTACGCGAGAATGTGCTGGCGTTTCGGCTGGTTGTCATCGGCGTGTTGTTCCTGTTGATCCTGTACTACCGGCCCGAGGGACTGCTGGGCCGCGGCCGGTACGAGGCGGACACAGAGGTGGATTCCTCATGAGCGACATTCTTGAACTCGATGGCGTAACCAAGCGCTTTGGCGGAATCACCGCCGTTGACGGTGCGACCTTCGGCATCGAAG
The DNA here is from genome assembly GCA_964520165.1 of uncultured Salinarchaeum sp. Lineage (GTDB taxonomy): Archaea > Halobacteriota > Halobacteria > Halobacteriales > Salinarchaeaceae > CAZFMU01. Next base: position 3,097 of record CAZFMU010000167.1, read on the forward strand.
CGGGAACAATCACGGGGCTGATCGGGCCGAACGGGGCCGGGAAGACGACGACGTTCAACCTGATCAGCGGCTTTTACGAACCCGACGAGGGGACAATCTACTATGACGGCACCGACCTTCAGGAGTTGATGGTCCCAAGTCGGACCGAGCACCTCATCTGGGGCAGTGCTGCGGGCATCACCGGTGGCGTCATCGGCGGTGCGGCCGGGATCGGCGTGCTGTCGTTGGGGGCGCTCGGCGGCGTGGGAACGACCATCACCGGTGCCGGTGTCGGTGCGGGCGTCTACGCCGGTCAGCACCGTCTCGCACAGGCCCGACCGGATCACACGAACAGTCGGCCATATCAACTTGCTCGAGCCGGGCTTGTGCGGACCTTCCAGATCACGCGCGAACTCTCGGAGATGACCGCCCGAGAGAACCTCATGCTAGCGCCGCTTGACCAGACGGGAGAACACCTCCTGAACGCGTGGTTTCGACGCGATGCCGTCACGACCGAGGAACAGGCGGTCCGTCGACGGGCCGACGAAATGCTTGAGACCCTTGAGATCGATCACGTTGCCGAGGAACCCGCTGGAAACCTCTCAGGGGGACAACGGAAACTCCTTGAACTCGGACGGGTATTAATGCTTGAGCCGCAGGTCATCCTGCTCGATGAACCGGTTGCGGGCGTGAATCCGACCCTAACGCAGAAACTCACCGATCGAATCGAGACCCTCCGCGACGAGGGCTATACCTTCTGTATCGTTGAACACGATATGGATGTCATCATGTCGCTGAGTGACCGGATCATCGTCATGAACGAGGGCCAGAAACTCGTCGAAGGCCCGCCGGACGTGATCCGTGAAGACGAACGTGTCATCGACGCGTACCTGGGCGTCGCATGACCCGACACCACCGATTATCACATGGCACTCCTTGAAGCACGAAATGTGGTCGCCGGCTACGGTGATGCCGAAATTCTCCACGGCGTTGACCTTGACGTCGGTGACCAAGAGATCGTAACGATCGTCGGCCCAAACGGAGCCGGCAAATCAACCCTGATGAAGGCCATCTACGG
>CAZFMU010000168.1:0-4147 GCA_964520165.1 uncultured Salinarchaeum sp.
GGATTTCCGACAGAGCCGATGTTCGAGGCACTCCCCGCAGTAGCGGGCGTCTCGTTGTCGGGCACCGGCCCGAGTGTACATGCCGTTGGGGATCGTGACATACTCGAAGCGCTAAAGGAAACATGGGAGCGACGAGAGGGCACCACATGGCTGACGACAACGCGGACTACGGGAGCACAGACGAAATGACCCTCGCAGAGCTTCGTGAGGAGATCGAGACGATCGACCACGAGCTGGTCGAACTCATCGCACGACGGACCTACGTCGCCCAGACCATCGCCGAGGTCAAAGCCGAGCAGGGACTTCCGACGACCGACGAGGAGCAGGAACAACAGGTGATGGATCGGGCCGGAGCGAATGCCGCCACGTTCGACATTGACCGCAACCTCGTCAAGGCGATTTTCCGACTGCTGATTGAGTTGAACAAGGTCGAACAGCGGCACAACCGCGACGCCGAGTAGCCTGTCGTTCCGTAGTGATGCAACGGTTGAGCACTGAGCCCGACACTTCGAGGGTTCCGAATGATAGATAATAATAAATTGTATCTGCCACACCGGATGACGAGGAATATTGCGATTTCGATAGTAACGAGCGACGGCACACGATGGGGCACGACGCAGCAACATACGCATTAGATCTGTCGTGTCTCCCGCTGAGTCGACCGACGCGCACACCGGACTGCAGCAGCCGACGTATCATTGGGTTATATTATTTGATTATTTTAAGTTTAATAAGCCTGGGTTCGCAATCGTACAATGGATGCACGATTTGACCGGATTCCAGCGTGATCTGCTGTACGTCATTGCAGGTCGCGAGAAGCCACACGGACTAGCAATCAAAGACGCAATCGAGGAGTATTACGGTGCTGAGATCAACCACGGTCGGCTCTATCCGAACCTCGACGCCCTCGTTGAGAAGGGCCTCGTCGAGAAGGGCCAGATCGACCGTCGGACAAACTCCTATTCACTGACCCAGCGTGGCGAGCGCGAACTCGAAGCCCGCCGCGAGTGGGAAGGCTCACACCTGCAGGACGCGCAGGTCAGCGCCGACTAAGTCACCTCTCGGCCGGTCTGCCCTCCATGACCGTTGACCGGTCGGTCTGGCGGTTAGTAATCGCCGCGAGGCAGTGGTCGAACAGCGCCTCGCGGAGCCGTGCGGCTGTCTCAGCATCGATGTCGACCGCCTTGCTGTCGTCGGCCACAAGGCTGCGCGACCCAGCCGTGTCGATCGTCAGCGTCGCGATACCCCACCGTCGCTGAAAGATGGTCTGGCTGTCGAAGACGACCTGAATGCGGTGGTGAGGGACGATCGTCGTCGTCCGTCGCCAGAACCCGTTGCGGGTGATGACGTGGTTATCGGTCACCGCGTAGCCACGGTGGCGCCACTTGAGGTGGGCGGCGACCGGGGCAACGACCACGCCACCAAGCAGGAGAAACCACGGATAAGACATCGTCGTCAGCAGGGTCAGTCCGTATCCAACCCCGGTGAGTACAAGCGTCGCTCCGAGGTATCGAAGTGCATACCGGCGGCGGGCCCGTCGGGGGGGACGGGTGAACGAATCAATCGTCTCGAACCCGAGATCCTCAACCAACGTGTCGACGCGGGACCGCTGGGCGATCGGGACCGCCGACTGGGTGCCGCCGGACTCGCCGGGCGAGTAACCGGCCGTCTCAACGAGAACCGACGCATAACCCACCGCCCGGGCGAGGACGTTTTCGGAAACCCGCACGACCTGGATCTTCTCAAGCGGAATCGTGCCACTATAGCGTTGTAATAGTCCACGCTCATACCGCAGCTCACGGTCGCCCTGGAAGAGCGTGAAGTCATAGTAGTTCGTGACGGCGTATAGAGCGCTGAGGATTGCGGTAAGTAGGTACAAGCCAAGGACCGTCACCGGGACCGCAAATACGCCACTGTCGAGGAGTCGGCCGCCGAGCTGCGGGAGAAACGCCGAGGTGCCGATGATGATAACCACGAGGACCCGGTAATCGAGCGAAACGACCCCCAGTACGGCAAGTTCGCGCGGCGTGACCTCGAAAATTGGACGCTGTCGTTGTTGCTCAGCCGCTGTATCAGGGGCCGTCGGTTGAGGAGCGGGATCATCACCTGTACGGTCGCTCAGTGCGTCCTGCAGTTCGTATGCGTGATCAATCCCAACATACCGTAATCGTGCCTCTGCAGCGTTGCCACCGGCCGTCTCAAGACGCACCTCAGCGATCCCAAAAAGCCGCTGAAAGACGTTTCGGTTAATCGCCACGTTCTGGATCCGACCATACGGAATCTCACGCTCGCGACGGGAGAACACCCCCGCGTCGATATCGAACGTATCCGCGGTCAGCCGGTACTCATAGCGTCGGTAATAGGCGATCTGCCAGGCGGCAAGGATACCGAGAACGCCGATGATCAACCCACCAACAGCGACAACGGTCACGACACCGTCTATTAATGTGGTGAGTCCGAAGGCGCCAAACACAAAGATCCATCCGATCCGGAGGGCCATCTCGACGATCCGAAACGGGACCGAAAGTCCATGGAGCTTCATACAGCTGGATCGCCTCCGGCCGCAATGGCCAGCTGTTTGAGTCGCCCCTGGAGGTCCTCACCACGCTCAACTGCGAGCCCGGGAATCGTGACATCAGCCCCTCGCGACCCGGCCGTATAGACCACGACCGAGGAGAGGCCAAAGACACGTTGAACGGGACTGCGGGCTGTGTCGACGTGTTGCATCCGGACGAGCGGAACGACGGTCCGAACGCGTGTGAGAACTCCCCGTTCGAGATACAGCGCGTCCTCACGGACCTCATACTCCCAGCTACGGTAGCGTAACAGCGCGTGTACGATACCGACTGCAGCCACCAGGCCACCGATCCCACCGGCGGCGAGGAGCGGTCGCCCAACCGAAAACAACAGCACGTGCAAACCGAGAATCACCAGTCCGACGGCCACTCCAAAGAGGAGGGCAACCAGGCTCCAGAGATACCGGACCCGCGGGTGTAACGATCGTTCGGCGACTGTCAGTGTGGCCGGATCAACCGTTGATTCCGCCCCTTCGAGACGGGAGTGCTCGGCAGACCCCGACGACTCCGAAGCGGATTCGGCAGGGGCGTCAGAATCTGTCATCGATCGGCGTGAGGGCCCAAGGATGTAAAAGTCGGCTGATCCACGCGATCGCACACAAGGCCGAGACTTTTGTCCGTCGACACCCAACGAAACACCATGTCAGACCGGGACGACGATCTGGCGGCAACGGCCGCTGACCTCGAAGAAACGATGCGCGGCCTCCGCCGCGACCTCCGTCGACAGGCCCCGCGCGGCCCACTCGGCCTCCCACGGCCGCCTAGTCCACGCGAGGTGCTCCGGTTTGCCGACGAAGCAGCCATCCCGGCGCTCATTGCGATCCTTGAGGCAAACATCCGGATTCTCGAAGCCGTACAGGCGGCAATCGAACTCGCCGATACCTCACGGCGCGCCCGTGCAGAGGGTCGTCGTGGACGCGAGCGTGCGGTCGAACTCGGGGAGGAGACCCTCGCTCAGTTTGATGAGGCACTCTCCGAGTTCCAGCGGATCCTTGAGGAGGGGTCATTGCCAGAGAACACACGGGCCCGCGAGATCCTTGAGGATGCTCGCGCGCTCCGGGCAGAGCTGCGCGAGCGTGTTGAGGACACCGAGGAATCCACCACAGCATCCGGCGGCCCGACTTCGGATGCGTCGACACCCGAGGATACATCGGTCGATGTCGATGTCGATGCCGAGCTCGAGTCGATCAAACAACAGGTTGATGACGACGATGAGGAAGACCCGGACGACGATCAGACCGGCTCGAACCGGTAACCGTCCCAGTTCTGGCTTGCCGGTTCGCGGAGACTCTGCTCGGGATCACGGAGTTGCGCAGTATACACCGGCGTGACGGTATCGCCGATCGACACCGATTCAGTGGAGAGTTGTCCGATGGCCCGAACGGTCTCTCCCTCAATCGTGAACTCGACGATCGCGACCGGGTTAGGCGCACGGACGCCTGGCGGGGTTGCCCGGGCCACGGTGAAGGTAACGACCTCACCGGTATACTCGCTGAGATCAAGTTCATCGACCGGGTCGTCACCGGCCGGGCCACGGGGGTGGCCTGGACAGGCGAGTGAGCCGTCTTCGT
>CAZFMU010000169.1:0-4104 GCA_964520165.1 uncultured Salinarchaeum sp.
GGCATGAAGCAGGAACTGCCCGGCGGCATCGACTACATCGACTGATACGCCACACCCTTTTGCGGGTCGTCGTTGGCCGCTTCCGTGTGAGGGTCGTTCGGTCGAACGTAGCCTGTAAGAGTTAAACCGCGGCACGTCGCAGTAAGCCGTATATGATGGTAGACGTGCGGCTGTGCCGTCGCCGACGCGGGTGGCGGCTGGAGGTGATCGGATGACTGACGGTACTCCCGAAGAGACCAGTCAGGCGCAGGCGTATACAGTGCGTCTTGAACTCGTGGACGAGCCCGGTGCGCTGCTCGATGCGCTCCGCCCGATTGCCGATCACGGCGGCAACCTGCTGAGTATCCTACACGAGCGGGGCAACGTCACCCCGCGCGGCCGGATTCCCGTCGAGATCGATCTCGAGATTCACCCCGAGCGGTTCGACGACCTTGTTGAGGCACTCCGCACCGCAGGGGTGAACGTTGTCGAGGCTGGCGAGGAACGCTACAGCGAGGAGCTGACCGTGCTGTTGAGCGGCCCGCTTGTCGCAACCGACCTCTCGGATACCATCTCCGAACTTGAGGCAGAGTCGAACGTGGCGGTGACCGACATCTCGCTGTCGGCACCAGAAGGAGCCGACGCGACCGCTAGCGCCCGGTTCCGGCTTGCGACTGACCGAGGAGATCCCGAGTCGACGCTTGCCCACGTCCGAGCACTCGCCGATCGAAAGGGGCTCACCGTCGTTGAGCCACAGATCGATCACGGAGGTGAGGCCTGATGCGCGTCGCCATTGCCGGAGCCGGCGCTGTTGGACGGGCAGTCCTTGAGTTGGCTGGTGGCTACGGCCACGATGTCACTGCCATCTTCGACTCCTCAGGGGCAGCCGTCGACACCGACGGTCTTGACCCGGAGACCGTCCTTGATCGTAAGGAACAGACCGGATCGGTCGGCAGCGCTGATCGCGACCGGGCGCTTGATGGTCCCTACGATGTGCTTGTTGAGGCAACGCCGGTGACCCTCGGCGACGCGCAGCCGGCCTTCGGGTACTGTCGGCGGGCGCTTGAGCGCGATCGACACCTCGTCTTGGCCAACAAAGGTCCAGTCGCCGAACGCTACTCCGCCCTCCGCGCGCTTGAAGCCGACAGCGCCGGGACAGTACGGTTTGAGGCGACCGTTGGTGGGGCGATTCCGGCCATCCGGACAATCGAGGATTATGGCCCCTCGAAGGTCCGGGCCGTCCGGGGAGTGCTCAATGGAACGGCCAACTTCGTGTTGACGCGGATGGCCGCTGAGGGGCTTGGCTACGAGGATGCCCTGCTTGAGGCCCAGGACCTGGGCGTCGCCGAGGCGGATCCGAGTTTCGATGTCGAGGGGACCGACGCGGCACTGAAGGGTGTGATCCTCGCGAACGTGTTGACCGGCGGGGATCCCGAATTCACTCTCGCGGACGCCACCGTCGATGGCATCACTGACATCCCCGCGAGTGCCCTTGAGCTGGCGGCAGAAGACGGCCAAACCGTCCGACTGATCGGCGAGGCGACTCGTGAGACGGTCCGAGTTGGCCCGCGATTGATCCCCGAGCACGGAACGTTGGCGGTGTCGGGCACGCGAAACATCGTCCAGCTGGACACCGAGCACGCCGGCCGGCTGAACATCTCTGGACGGGGGGCTGGCGGCCCCGAGACGGCCACCGCGGTGCTTGCTGATATCGGCCGACTCGGGTGATACGGCGGCGCTGAGTCGCCGTATCGAAATGGTTTTAATAGCGTCACCCGAACATTTCGGACACAGCGCCTCTGAGCGTGACACATCCATGAGCGACGACAAACCCCATCAGAACCTGGCCATCATCGGTCACGTCGACCACGGTAAGAGTACCCTGGTCGGCCGACTGCTGTACGAGACAGGCAGTGTACCGGAACACGTCATCGAACAGCACAAGGAAGAAGCCGAAGAGAAGGGCAAGGGCGGATTCGAGTTCGCCTACGTGATGGACAACCTCGCCGAAGAGCGTGAGCGCGGGGTCACCATCGACATCGCCCACCAGGAGTTCGAGACGGACGAGTACTACTTCACGATCGTCGACTGTCCGGGTCACCGGGACTTCGTGAAGAACATGATCACGGGCGCGAGCCAGGCCGACAACGCCCTGCTGGTGGTCGCCGCCGACGACGGCGTCGCCCCCCAGACCCAGGAGCACGTCTTCCTGGCCCGTACGCTCGGGATCAACGAGCTGCTCGTTGGCATCAACAAGATGGACCTCGTCGACTACGAGGAAGACAGCTTCAAGCAGGTTGTCAACGAGGTCCAGCAGCTCCTCAAGCAGGTCCAGTTCCAGGCCGACAGCGCGACGTTCATCCCGATCTCGGCCTTTGAGGGCGACAACATCGCCGAGATCTCCGATAACACGCCGTGGTACGACGGCCCAACGGTCCTCGACAGTCTGAATGATCTTGAGGAGCCCGAGCCGCCGACGGACGCGCCGCTGCGCCTGCCGATCCAGGACGTCTATACCATCTCCGGCATCGGGACGGTCCCGGTCGGCCGGATCGAGACCGGGATCATGCAGCCCGGCGATCAGGTCAGCTTCCAGCCCTCCGATGTGGGCGGTGAGGTCAAGTCCGTCGAGATGCACCACGAGGAGGTCCCCGAGGCCGGCCCCGGTGACAACGTTGGGTTCAACGTCCGTGGCGTCGGCAAGGACGACATCCGCCGTGGTGACGTCTGTGGTCCCGCCGACGATCCGCCAACGGTCGCCGAGACCTTCCAGGCGCAGGTCGTCGTCATGCAGCACCCCAGCGTGATCACCGCTGGCTACACGCCGGTCTTCCACGCCCACACGGCGCAGGTCGCGTGTACGATCGAGTCCATCGACAAGAAGATGGACCCCTCCTCCGGGCAGGTCCAGGAGGAGAACCCCGACTTCATCCAGTCGGGTGACGCGGCGGTCGTCACCGTCCGTCCCCAGAAGCCCCTCTCGATTGAGCCATCGAGCGAGATTCCCGAACTGGGGAGCTTCGCCATCCGCGACATGGGTCAGACCATCGCCGCCGGGAAGGTGCTGAGCGTCGACGAAGCCTAACGCATGCAGCAGGCACGCGTCCGACTGGCCGGCACCAATCCGTCCGACCTCGATGACATCTGCGAGGAGGTCCAGGGCATCGCCGACAAGACCGGCGTGAGCCTCTCGGGCCCCGTCCCACTCCCGACGAAAACCCTTGAGGTGCCCGCCCGGAAGTCCCCTGACGGTGAGGGGACCGCCACGTGGGAGCACTGGGAGATGCGAGTGCACAAGCGGCTGATCGATATTGACGCCGACGAACGCGCACTCCGCCAGCTGATGCGGATTCAGGTGCCGAACGACGTCTCCATCGAGATCGTCCTCGAGGACTGATCGCAGGTCACACCCGACCGATGGCTGGGTCCGGGGACGCCGTTTATCTTTCCGCTCTCGCTTCTCTATGATCTCGGTGTCCCGCAGCCCAACGCTTGAGGTCCTCGCGCTCTGTCTGTTCGTCTTTCTCGCCCAGCAGCTGGGCGCGCTGGTGTTCGGCTCGGTGACGCCACTGGTCGCGCTGGCGCCACCGCTTGATCGCTTTGCGTGGACACTCCTCACGAGCGTCTATGCACACGCGACAATCGGCCACCTGCTTGGGAACGCGCTGGTGATCGGGCTGATCGGCCTGCCGCTTGAGCGGGTGACCACCCGGCTGCGCTATCACGCGTACTTCCTCGGCACCGGAGCGCTCTCGGGAGTCGTTCAGACGTTGGTCACTGGAACGGCCGTCCTTGGAGCCAGCGGTGCGGCGTTCGCCTTGTTGGGATATGCGCTGTCGGGCAACCGGCTGGCCGGTGGCCTGCTTGATCGGTTGCCGATCCCTCCACGGTGGCAACTCGTCGGCTTCGGACTGCTCGCTGGCGCGATCGCGGTGTGGACCTACGCGCCGGGAGTGGCGTTACTTGGGCATTTCACCGGGCTATTCATCGGCCTGGTGGCCGGACGCCTCCATCTGTTGCGTCCCCGGAGAAAACACAATCCATAAGTGCGATTCGAGGCTACCAACCGGTGCGGGCTCGTAGATCAGTGGCAGATCGCTTCCTTCGCAAGGAAGAGGCCCCGGG
>CAZFMU010000170.1:0-4094 GCA_964520165.1 uncultured Salinarchaeum sp.
TCATGTGTGATAAACACAAACCGAAACCCGGTATTAAGAATTGCCATCAATCCGGATGGCCGCCGCCACAAAGTATTAGTGGGGTTCTAGCACACGTCAAGCCACCATGGAGTTTCGCGAGCCCGACGAGCACTCGATGATTCGCTCGACCGCGACGGAGATCGCTAGTGAGTACGACCCAGCGTACTGGCGAGCAAAGGAAGAAGCAGGCGAATTCGCCCACGAGTTCTGGGAGGCGCTGACAGAGGCCGGCTTTCATGGGCTGATGGTCCCGATGGACTACGGTGGCGCTGGCATGGGAATGCAGGAGATGGGGATTGCCATGGAGACCCTCTGTGCGGAGGGGTGTGGTATGGCGGGCACCTGGTACCTGGTGTTGACTGCCGGAATGGCGACAGTTGGGATCAACGAGTACGGCACAGACGCCCAGAAGGAGCGGTACCTGCCCGATATCGCCGCTGGCGAGCGCGAGTTCTGTATCGGTATCACCGAACCCGAGGCAGGCACCAACACGCTCAACACGGGAACCCAGGCCCGCCGCGACGGCGACGAGTTCGTCATCAACGGCCAGAAGGCCTGGATCACGTTCTCCGACCGCGCCGACAACATCATTCTCGTCACCCGGACGACGCCGGCCGAGGACGTTGAGCACCGGACCGATGGCATCAGCCTGTTCATCGTCGACATGGACACCCCGGGAATCGATGTCTCGCCGATCCCCAAGCACGCGATGAACTACTCGAAGTCCTGTGAGGTGTTCTTCGATGACGTGCGTGTTCCCGAAGAGAACCTATTGGGACCAGAAGATGGTGGCTGGGATCCGCTCGTCGAGATGATCAACCCCGAGCGGATCGGCTTCGCCGCCGCCGCTACGGGAATCGGTAAGCTCGCCGCCAACGAGGCCATCGCGTACGCCAACGACCGCGAGGTGTTCGGCGCTCCAATCGGGACCCACCAGGCGGTTTCCTTCCCGATCACCAAGGCCTACGCCCGGATGGAGACGGCCGCACTCATGCGTCGGAAGGCCTCCTGGCTATATGACCAGGGCAAGTCCTGTGGCTATGAGACCAACGTCGCCAAGGCCACCTCGATTGAGGCCGGTATCGAGGCGGTGCGGCACGCAATGCAGGCCTTCGGAGGGTGGGGCTTCGCCAAGGAGTACGACGTTGAGCGGTGGTGGCGCGAGGTCAACCTCGCGCGTTTGGCCCCGGTGACCCAGCAGATGGCCTACAACCACATCGGCCAGCAACTCGGCTTCCCGCGGTCGTACTGACCCATGGTCGCCGCCCGCTCTATCGACCCGATCCGGTCGGCACTGTATGTCCCGGCGAACAAGCCGGCATGGCTCGCCTCGGCGGCCGATCACGAGGCCGATGTCGTCATCCTCGATCTTGAGGACGCGGTCGCCCCGTCCGCGAAGGCCGAGGCCCGCGAGCATGTCACCGAGCACGCACCGGAGCTTACTGCCGCCGGCCAGCGTGTCTACGTGCGGATCAACGGCCACGCCAACGCCACACACGATCACGCCGCCGCGGACATCGAAGCGGCCATGGCTGCCGGCGTCGAGGGGCTGGTATTGCCGGACGTCACGGAAGCGGCGGACATCACCGCGACGGCGACGGTCCTTGACCACATCGAGCGTCGCGAGGGCCGATCGGTCGGGGAGACGACACTCATGCCGATCATCGAGACGGCCGCGGGGATGCGCGCCGCCCACACGGTGTGTGCGGCCTCCGAACGGGTCCGGACGGTCGAGTGTGGCGCGGTTAAAGGGGCTGACACCGAACGTGCGCTCGGCTTCGAGTGGACCGGCCCCGGTGCGTCGGGTCTTGAGACGGTCCATCTCCTCGAGAAGGTCCTGATGGACGCCCGGGCGGCCGGTGTCGAGTACCCCCTGTCGGGGCCTTATGTCGATATCGAGGACATTGAGGGGCTGCGGGCCGACATGCAGTTTGCCCGGGAGGTGGGCTATGACGGATACGTCGTCATCCACCCCGATCACGTCGCACACGCCAATGACATCTACCTGCCTGACGCCGAGATGGTTGAGTACTGGATCGGCGCCTACAACGCCCTCCAGACGGCCCGTGAGACAGGCGATAGCGCCGTCCGGTACGAGGGCGAGATGATCGACACCGCGATGCTCGACACCGCACGACGGTATCTGCGGGTCGCCCGGGCGTTTGAGTCCGAACTCGATCTTGATATAGAGATCCCGGCCATCGACGGTTGAGCGACAACCGGGATCGAACCGACCTCAATATTTAAATATGATAGTGATATGTCTACCAGATACATGGTGGCAAGTCACAACTTACCCGACTATGACACCACGCGTGCATCGTTTTCGTGGAACGACATCTACGCCGAGGCCGACTGGGACGCCCCGGAGGCGCTGAACATCGGCCACGAGACGGTTGACCGACACGCCGACGACCGTGGTCAGGTCGCACTGTACCAGGTCGACACCGATGGAGAACTGTCGACGATGACGTTCTGGGAGTTGTCAAACCGCTCAAGCCAGTTTGCACACGTCCTTGAACAGCTGGGCGTTGACGAGGGCGATCGGGTGTTCTCGTTTATGCCGCGGATCCCCGAGCACTATGTTGCGCTGATCGGGACGCTCAAGCGCGGAGCCGTCTGGGGGAGCATCAACGAGCGCTTTGGACCGGACGGGATCGCCTACCGGCTTGATGACTGTGATGCGTCGGTCGTGGTGACAACTACGGACAACCGCGAGCGGATCGCCGCCGCGCTTGAGGATGTGCCGTCGGTTGAGCACGTCATTACCGTCGATCGCGGGGGCGGGGCCCCACCGGAAGACGTCCTGTTCAACCCGGCGCTTGATCAGATGCCGACCGATTACGCGGTCGCTGAAACCGCCGGCGAGGATAACGCGCTGTTGTATTACACCTCCGGGACGACCGGTCCGGCCAAAGGGGTGTTACACAAACAGCGGTGGCTCGCGGGCGTCGCCGCAACCCAGCACTACGCGGTTGATCTCCAGGATGGCGACCTGTACTGGTCCACTGGCGATCTGGGCTGGTTAACCGGTGCGATCAACACGCTTGGCGCATGGTTCTGGGGCGCGTCGCTGTTCACCTACGAGGGGGAGTTCGATCCCGAGACGTGGGCGGAGTTGCTCGACACCTATCCGATCACGGTCCTGTTCTCGGTCCCGACAGCCTACCGGACGCTCCGCGAGCATGAGGAGGTGCTTGAGGGGATCGATCTTGATCTCCGACACGCCCTCTCGATCGGCGAACCACTCAGTGCGGGCGTCGTCGAATGGGGCGAGACGGAACTTGGGGTAACCATCCTCGACACCTACGGCCAGACAGAGACGGGGAACATGATCATCAACAACTATCCAACGATGGAGCTCCGGCCGGGATCGATGGGTAAACCGTTGCCTGGCATCGAGGCCGACATCGTTGATCCACAGACCGGCGAGGTACTGCCGCCAGGCGAGACGGGTGAGATCGCCCAGCGGGGAGCGTATCCCTGCTTCTTCGCGGAGTACTGGCAAAAGCCCGAGAAGACTGCCGGCTGTTTCGTTGATGGTCCGGACGGCGAGTGGTACCTCTCGGGGGACCTTGCCCATAAGGACGAGGACGGCTACTTCTGGTTTGAGGGACGCGCCGACGACGTGATCCTCTCTTCGGGCTATCGGATCGGGCCTTTCGAGGTTGAGAGCACCCTTGGCGAACACGACGCCGTAGCGGAGGCCGCCGTTGTGCCGAAGCCACACCCCGAGCGGGGCAACATCGTGAAGGCGTACGTTATCCCCAGCAACGACGCAACGCCATCGGATGAACTCAAAGCGGAGATCCAAGACCGGGTTCGGGAGGATCTCTCAGCCCACGCCTACCCCCGCGAGATCGAGTTCCGCGAGGAACTTCCCAAGACGGTCACCGGGAAAATCAGGCGCACCGAACTCCAGGACGACGCCGAAGCGGAGGCCGAGACCCACTGACCGTCACGCGTTTTCTTTTTGTTCCCCGTAGCTCACGTTGCGTATAGATACCGGTCGATAATGGTCTCAGTCGCCTCTGCGTCAAGCAGTTCTCGGGTCGTATCGGTGAGATCGTACT
>CAZFMU010000171.1:0-4083 GCA_964520165.1 uncultured Salinarchaeum sp.
GCCGGCCGGTACGTCGGGTATGGACGATCGAACGTACGTCGCGGACGTCGAGCCGGGCGACCACGCCACGGTCGCCGGCTGGGTCCACGAGTTGCGTGACCTGGGAGGAATCGCGTTTTTGATCCTCCGGGACAAAAGCGGCCGCCTACAGATCAAATTCGAGAAGGACGCCCTGCCGGACGAGCTCGTCGAGGCCGGAACGAACGTCGCCCGCGAGAGTGTCGTGCGCGCCGAGGGCGCCATCGAGCGCGAGGAGCGCGCCCCGACCGGGGTCGAGTTGGTGCCCGAAGACTTCGAGGTCATCGCCGAGGCCGACCCCGAGTTGCCGCTTGATCCCTCCGGTAAGGTTGAGGCCGAATTGTCGACCCGGCTCGACAACCGCACGCTCGACACCCGCAAGCCGGCGGTCAAGGCGCTCTTCGAGATCCGCTCGACGGTGCTGGGCGCGGTACGCGAGCAGTTCCGCGACCTGCAGTGCACGGAGATCACGACGCCGAAGATCGTCGCCACGGGCACCGAGGGCGGGACGGAGCTCTTCCCAATCACCTACTTCGGGCAGGAGGCCTTCATGAACCAGAGCCCACAGCTGTTCAAGCAGCTGTGTGCCGGCGGCGGCTTCGAGCGGGTCTTCGAGATCGGCCCGATCTTCCGCGCGGAGGAGCACAACACGCCTCGGCACCTCAATGAGGCGACCTCAATCGACTTCGAGGGGGCCTTCTTCGACGCCGACGAGGCGATGGATGTCGCCGAATCAATCGTCATCGCCGCCTACGAGGCCGTCGCCGAGGAGCGCGCCGATGCGCTTGAGGCCGCGGACAAGGCTGAGGACTTCACCGTCCCGGAGCCAGGCTTCCCGCGGATCACCTACGAAGAGGCCATCGAACGGGTCAACGCGACGGGCGAACTCGACGTCCAGCTCGTCTGGGGAGACGACCTCTCGACGGAAGCCGAGCGCGCCCTCGGCGAGGCCATGGGTGGACATTACTTCATCACCGACTGGCCCAGCGAGATCAAGCCCTTCTACATCAAGGACCACGACGACGACCCCGAGTTGTCGACCGGCTTCGATCTCATGCATCCCGAGATGGAGCTGGTCTCCGGCGGCCAGCGCGAACACCGGTATGACGAACTCGTCGCCGGATTCGAACAGCAGGGCCTGGACGTCAGCGCCTTCGAGTACTACACCGAGATGTTCAAATACGGCATGCCGCCGCACGCCGGCTTCGGGATGGGAGCCGAGCGCCTGTTGATGACGATGCTCGATCTCGAGAACATCCGCGAGGCGGTGTTGTTCCCGCGCGACCGCCAGCGGCTCTCGCCATAGGATGGCCACCGCGCACGCGCTCGTCCCGGGTCATGTGACGGGATTCTTTGGCGTCCACCGGGCGGAGACGCCCCACGACACGGGCTCAATCGGCGGCGGCATCGCCGTGGGCGATCCGATCCGGGTGGAAGTCACCGTCGAGACGGAGCAGCGTACCGACGGTGGGGTGGCCACGGGCGACCACCAGCCCGGTCGCGTGCGCTTTGAGGGGCGATCACTAACGATCGATCCCGTCGCCCGGCTTGCGGACCGCCTGGGTGTTACGATGGACATCAGCGTCGAGAGCCCCTTCCCGCTGGGTGTCGGCTTCGGCGTCTCCGGGGCCGTCACCCTCGGCGCGGCACTAGCGGCCACTCAGGCGGCTGATCTCGCACACACCGAGACGACGATCGTTGAACACGCCCACGTCGCCGAGGTTGCGGCGGCCACCGGGCTGGGTGATGTGGTCGCACAGGCCCGCGGAGGCGTGCCACTCCGAGTCGAACCGGGCGCCGGTGGCCGCCTCGACGGCCTACCTGCTGCCGGACGCATCGAGTATCTCGTACTTGGCGATCTCTCGACACCCGCCGTTCTGGAGGGCGAGACCGACGCGATCACCGCGGCGGGCGAGCGCGCACTCGAACGGGTTCGGGCTGATCCAACGATGGCGACCTTCGCGCAGGCGGCTCGGACGTTCGCCAGCGAGGCTGATCTGGTGACCGAGGCCGTCGACACCGTGATTGCGGACGTCACCGACGCCGGCGGCCAGGCGTTCATGTCGATGCTCGGCGAGACGGTCGTGGCGCTGGGAACGGGCCTGAGCGACGCCGGTTACGATCCGACGGTGACGCACGTCGATCCGGCCGGCGCACGGCTCGAATCGGGCGGTTTTTGATGACAGTCGACCGAGACGAGAGTGTGACCGACGAGTCGGCCGATCAGGACACGACCCCCCAGACGGCACCGCCAGGTGTCGACGCCGAATCGGAGATCCCCGAGGACCACCCCCGGTACGATGACCTCGTGACCCGCCATCGGATCGAGGCGGGCATCGAGGCGGGACTTACCCATCTTCAGGGGATGCACGCCGAAGGACGGGCCAGCGCGTTTGATTACCTGCTGGGCGAGGAGACCATCCCGTCGGCGGACCGCGCCGAGCGGGCGGCCGCCGCGCAACTACTGATCGCCGACCATCCGGTGCTCTCGGTCAACGGCAACGTCGCGGCGCTGGCGCCAACAGCGGTGGTCGACCTCGCCGAGGCGGTCGGTGCCGACATCGAGGTGAACCTGTTTCACCGCGACGAGGAGCGCCTCAAGCGCATTGCCGCCTATCTGCGTGAGCACGGCGCCGAGACGGTCAAGGGGCTGGCCGGTGATGCCTCGATCCCCGGACTCGATCACGGCCGTGGCGTCGTCGACGCCGACGGGATTGCCGCGGCCGATGTCGTCGTCGTCCCGCTTGAGGACGGCGACCGGGCGGCCGCCCTCGACGCGATGGGCAAAACCGAGATCGTGATCGACCTGAACCCACTGAGCCGCTCGCCGCAGGCGGCCGCAATCCCGATCGTTGACCACCTGAACCGGGCGCTGCCACGGATTACTGAGCACGCTCGTGACCTCGCCACGGCCGACCGCACGACCCTTGAGTCGATTGTCGCCGACTTCGACCCCGAGGGCCACCTAAAGGCCGCCGAGACGCGCATTCGAACCGGCGACGACGGCTGATCCGGCCGGCCAACGGCCTCGGTAGCTCGATTCCGGAGCAACGGGTGTATCCACCACAAGAGTTAGGTAATTACCAGCTAATACCACCCTGTTATGTCCGAGTTCGACCAGTTTGCGACCGTCAACGAGGCCGAGGTCACCCAGGCAATCGCCAGCGAGTGGTCCGATGAGTTCCTTGATTTCACCGACACCGAGGCGATCGTCGTCGGTGGAGGGCCCTCCGGGCTTGTCGCTGCGCGGGAGTTGGCCGACCGCGGCGTCGAGACAATGATCGTCGAGCGGAACAACTACCTCGGCGGCGGCTTCTGGCTCGGTGGCTTTCTGATGAACAAGGTCACCGTCCGCGAGCCGGCCCAGCGGGTCCTCGACCGGCTCGGCGTTGAGTACCACGCGGCCGAGGAGACCGACGGGCTGTATGTCGCCTCGGGCCCCCACGCCTGTTCGGCGCTCATCAAAGACGCCTGTGACGCCGGAGCACGCGTCCAGAACATGACGGAGTTCACCGACGTGGTCGTCCGCGAGGATCACCAGGTCTCGGGGATCGTCATGAACTGGACCCCTGTCCACTCACTCCCACGGGAGATCACCTGCGTCGATCCGATCGCCGTCGAGGCCGATGTCGTCATCGACGCCACCGGTCACGACGCCATGGTCGTCTCGAAGCTTCAGGAACGGGGGGCCATCGAGGTGCCCGGACTTGAGGCGACCACCACCACCGGCATGGATGCAAGCGACGAGGACGAATACGGCGCCCCCGGTCATGACTCCCCGGGCCACGACTCGATGTGGGTCGCCAAATCGGAGGACGCCGTCGTTGAGCACACCGGCGTCGTCCATGACGGCCTGATCGCGACCGGGATGGCCGCCGCGAGCGTCCACGGCCTGCCACGCATGGGGCCGACCTTCGGGGCGATGTTGCTCTCGGGGCGGCGTGCCGCCCAGGCGGCCGTCGAGGAACTCGGCGCGGATGTCGAGCCCGTCCCGATCACGGAGGGCCCAACGCCGGCCGACGACTGAGCGATAGCGACAGCTCACGTCTCCAAGCGTAGCAGTGG
>CAZFMU010000172.1:0-4066 GCA_964520165.1 uncultured Salinarchaeum sp.
CGGCCATTGCTCAGTACTCAATCCCACGGCGGGCATCAATCCCCGCTTCGGCGGGATGCTTGTGGTTTGTGACCTCGCTAATCAGATCGACGCTGTCGACGAGGTACGCCGGTCGGTCATGACCACCGGTTAGCACCAACTCCAAGTCCGACGGTTTTGACTCGACGAGCCGGACAACGGCGTCGGCCTCAACGAGGCCATGTTCGACCGCGTACAACACCTCATCAAGCACCAGCATGTGCACGCCTTCCTCCGGCGGTCCGGATAGTGGTGTCGCTAAGTCAGTCTCGTCGGCCGCGGCGAGTAGCTCACGGGTCCGCGCAAGCGCGCGCTTTGCCTGTGCGGCGTGGTCGGCGTCGTTGGTTCCGTCGGCCTGCCCGTGCCACCCCGGATGTCCCTGGGTTTCGACAGAGGCAGTCGGAAGCGTGTCGATGGCGGCATTCTCTCCGGTCTTCCAACCTCCTTTCATGAACCGAAGTATGTGGACTCGGTACCCCCGACCCGCTGCCCGGATCGCCATTCCGGTTGCGGCCGTCGTCTTGCCTTTTCCGTTGCCCCACCAGACGAGCGTACAGCCAAAGTTCGGCGGTGCAGCCGGGGTCATCGGTATCTGATCGCGGTCCTCACTCATTGGTTGTCGTTCGACCCAGCACGCAAATCCGTGTTGGATCACCGGCTACACGACTCAAGGAAGGTGTCGAATGCCCCGCTCTCGGGGTGGTGATGCGCGTAAGTCCCCAGAGTCCGGTACTCGGTGAGTCCATCGTGATCGCCGTTGATCCCCTCACCGCGGGTTACGTCGAACTGGAAGCGGGCGTCAGAATCGACGCTCGCCCTTGAGTAGTGAAACTCGTGACCGTGCAGTTGTGTTCCCGCGTCCGCAATGAGGGTGTCCGCCTGAGCGGTCAGTTCGACGTACCCGAGAGCCTGACGCCGGTCGGTCTGATCGACCTGAGCCGGTAACACACCAGCCATCTGGTGGGTCGTTCCGTCGACAGTTAGTGTCTCGGCGAGCGCCATCAACCCACCGCACTCTCCATACACCGGTAGCCCATCGGCCGCTCGTTCGGCGACTGTGGCGAGTGTTGGGCTTGCGGCGAGCGTCTCGGCGTAGAGTTCTGGATATCCTCCCGGAAGATAAACGGCGTCACAGGCGGGCAACGTATCGCCGGCCAGCGGCGAGAATGTTGTGACCGATCCGCGGCGCTGGAGTCGCTCAATCGTTCTCGGATAGTAAAATCGGAATGCGTCGTCCTGTGCGATGGCGATCTGCACGTCTGTCGATGACCCCGGCCGATCGGACACCCCAGACGGGCGTCTGGCACACTCAACAAGACGATCGAGATCGAGGTGCTCGGCCGCCGTTTGGAGTGCTGTCTCCGGTAGCGTTGTCTCCATGTCACCGTGAAGCCCGAGATGGCGATCGGGAATCTCAAGACGATCGTCACGCGGAATCCGTCCGAGGTACGCAATGTCCTCGGGGAGTGCTGTCTTGATCCCGGCGGCGTGACGGCCGCCTGCAGCACGCTGTGCAATCACCCCGACCACGTCGACAGCGGCGGCGTCTGTACCGTCCATGCTGCCGTAGGCGTCGAATCCCAGGGCCGTTGCGCCGACACTCTCCATCCCGCCGGAGGCATCAACGACGAGTACGACCGGCAGATCAAGGCTCGCCGCCACCTGAGCGGTCGATGCTGGCCCGTCGTACAGCCCCATTACGCCTTCTGCCACACAGAGATCTCCGCCTCCGTGAGCGTACGTGCGTCGCATCCCGGTCTCACCTTCGAGCCAGGGATCAAGCGTTCGCGAGTGCCGTCCAGTAACCGCCTCGTGGTGGCCGGGATCGATGAAGTCCGGCCCGATCTTTGCCGGCTGAACGTCGTACTCCGCTGTAAGCCCCGATAGCACGGCAAGAGTCGCAACAGTTTTGCCGACGCCGGAGCCGGTTCCGCCGATGACAACGCCCGGTGGGCCCCTATGCATCTCGGAGCACCTCGATGAGTCGGTCGTTCTCCGACCGACGACGGACGGCCACGCGGAGGTGGTTATCGAGCCCCCGGAACGTCCGAGCGTCACGAAGTGTTAGCCCGGCCGCCCGCGCGGTCTCAAGCAGGGTATCGACCGAGCGGTCGCCGACCTCAAGGAGGAGAAACGGTGCATCCGATGGTTGCACCGTCATCTCCTCCGGCAACGCGGTTCGCAGCCGCTTGCGCTCGGTTCGGACCCGCTCACGTGTTTCGGCAACGAACGCCCGATCCTCAAGACACGCCCGCCCTACCTGTGCCGTCGGTGTGTCGAGATTCCAGGCGAGTCGTGCCGTTTCGAGACGATCCGCTAGTGATCCGCTCGCGACAATGAACCCCGCACGCAGTCCAGGGAGGCCAAACAGTTTCGTGAGCGACCGGACGACAATTACTCCTGACTCGCCGGCGAGCGACCCGTGATCGGTGAACCCCAGGAATGCCTCATCGACGATCAGGACGGTCTCGTGCTCGCGACACCGACGCGCGAAGGCACGCAACGCCCCCGGATTATAGGCGTCTCCCGTTGGATTGTTCGGGGTGCAAACAATGGCAGCGGCGTGATCGCTTGGATCGGCGTCAATGAGAGTATCGTGCGCTACAAACGATGGCTCGGCCCCCTGTAGCCGGAGTTCTCGGGCGTATTCGCTGAAACTCGGCATCGGAACGAGCGCCGTATCGCCCGCCTTGACGGTACTCGCGATGGCAAGTCGCAGTCCTGCCAGTCCGCCGGCCGTCGGAACGACCATCGCGGGAGTGACATCGGCATCGACGTGATCAGCAGCCGCCTCGCGAAAGTCGGCGTAGGTGTCCTCAGTGTACCGTGTCGCCGCCGTGAATGCCTCCCGATAGACCTCGACGATCCCATCCGGATGATATGGGTTGACATTCGCGCTGAAGTCGATCACCGTTGGATCGCCCGTTCCGCCGTGGTGAGCGCGCTCAACCTCGGCGACTGCTGATGGATCCATTATGTCTCCCTCTCGAAGTACTGGTCATAGCGGGTGAGGACCTGCTCGCGGACCCGCGTCATCGGCACGTCCGCTTCCTCGGCTAGTGCCAAGGCGCCACCCATTCCGACGCCTTCCTTGGCCTCACCGGCGACAAACCGCTCAAACGCAACGTGCTCCTGTGTGGCAAATCCGGGGTCGGTGACGCGCAGTTCGACATTGAGGTCCGCAGCGAGGGCCCCAACGGCCGCGCTGTCGTCCTCCCGAACGTACGGCGTGGTTGCAACAGCGATCGGGGTCTCAATCCCAGCGTGTCGCGCTAGCGCCGCGTTCGCCAGTTGCTGGGTACCCCCGGCGAGTCGCACCTGCTTGTCTGCTTTCACCGCGCCTTCGATGGCCCCGAGCGTCGCCGCCTGAACCGGGTCACCGACGGCACCAATCGCCTTGAGTGGGGACTCTTGACAGCTCCCTCGTTCGATATCACTGTTTGCCAGCGCCTGCTCAACGACGGTTCGCTTTGTTTCAAGTGGATTCCTCGGTAGTGACGATGAGACGGCTGGTCGCTCACCGAGCGCGGCAAGTACTGCCATCGCCGTTGTCGTTCCGCCGGGAATTGTCTCTGCGAGCACGATCTCTGTGTCGGGAAGGGCAGCGACGATCTCGGCAGCCGTCGTTGCGATCGCCTCGGGAGTCTCAACGGCGGTCGCCTCACGAATATCCTCTCCCGGAGTCGCACCGATATCGATCGTCGGGGCGCCGGTTGGGACAGCGAGGCCAGCGTCAAGCACGGCGGCATCGAATCCAACGAGATCCCGGACCGCGCGGGTCACGACCGCCGGTGTCGGACATCCCGTTGGCGAGACGGGAACGGTTCCGGTTCGGATAGGCGTGCCATAGCTAAGCAATTCCGCGTCAGCACTCGGTGTGAGTGCCATCACCTCCGGGTCGGCACCGGCGGCACTGATCCCGGGGATTCGCGCGGTCTCCGTTGATCCCGCGATGAGGATTACTCGCATGCGATCGCCTCCGCTATCTCTCTGTCGCGTACGCGATTCACGTTCACGGCCAGTCTTATGTCGTAGCTCACGTACGTTT
>CAZFMU010000173.1:0-4053 GCA_964520165.1 uncultured Salinarchaeum sp.
GGGGTAACCTCGCCGCTGCCGGCTACCCAGAGGTGCTCGTTGACCGTCGCGACGGCGCCCGCGGACTTCCGGAGTACGCTCCATACGATCGGATTCTGCTTGAGGCGGCGGCGGTTGATCCCCCTCGGGCACTGCTTGACCAACTGAGTGCTGATGGACACCTTGTGATGCCCCTCGGCACGGCTCCGCAGACACTGACGTGTATCGATTCCGATGGCACACAGACCGCATCGGGGACGGTCTCCTTCGCGCCGCTCCTCGTCGATGGTGAACAGCCGGGAACGGTCGAGCGCAACCGAACGGTCCGCGAGGATCGCGAGCGGTCGCGTCGGGCCCGTGAACGTCGCCGTGGGTGGGAACAGGACTGGATCGACTGGGACGACTTTGAGCGCCGGTAGATCACTTGCGCAACACGAGCACCTCGGTGTTACTCCGCTTGTCGACATACTCAGCGCCGGCTGGTGGCTTGATGTCGATCGCGAGTGTTCCCTGGCGTTGATTCGCGCTTAACTCTGGGTCGACCGTAAACGACACCGTCCCGTCTTCGGTGGTGTGTTCCGTCTCGATACCCTCGCTGAGTTGAGCCGATTCGCCCCGGAGTATCACGGTCGCTCCGTTAACCGGCGTGCCTTCGGGATCGACGACGGTCGCCGTCAGGTCCGTCGATTCACCCGTATAGATGACGTCGTTCTCCTCGAGTGTAACATCGAGTTCGGTCATCCCGAGACTCCCGATGCCATCGATCATTCCCATCATCACCGATAGGCTGGCGACCCCAACGACGAGTGCGATCACCAACCGAACGGGGAGTCCTTCGATTGCCCGCTCGTCCTCGACAAACCCCGAGCGACGCATTGGTGGACGACGCGTCGCCGTATCTGCGTGGTCTGATGTGACCATACGACGGCCTCGTGTCGGGTTCGCACTTGAATCTGGGCGCGGAGGTTCAAATCTCAGCATTCACCCATCAGATACATGGACGTACTCGGACGTGACGCCGGCGCCGATGCCGGTCCGGCCGGAGCCATCGGCACCTACCGTGCCCGTGACGGTAGTGCCGGTGTGGCCGTTGGAATCGACATCGATGGTCCGCACGTTGGCGTCGTCGTCGGCAAACGTGGGTACGGCAAGTCCTACACGCTCGGGGTGCTCGCCGAGGAGTTGGCACGGGTACCGGCCCTCGCCCCGGTCGTGATCGATCCGATGGGCGTGTTTGCTCCCCTCGCCGAACTCGCTGGGACAGCAGTTCGTGTCCGGCGCCGGCCCCGAGTCAGTGCTGACACAATTCCGCCGGCAGGGTGGTGTGCGCTGCTCGGCGTTGACCCGGCTAGTCCCGCCGGATCGGTGCTCTGGCAGGCGGTCGACACCGCTTCTACAATCGCCGCCATGCGGTCGGCCATTACGCGGATCGATGCGGCGCCGGCGGCCTGCCGAGCCGCGGACAACTATCTCGGGCTGGCCGCCTCGTGGGACGTGTTTGATCCCGATGGACTTGACGCCGCTGCGCTTACCGAGGGAGCCCTTACTGTTCTCGATTGCTCGCACCTGCCGGATTCAGCGATCAACGCCGTGGGACACGCGGTGGCCGACGCACTCTATGGAGCGCGTGTCCGCGGCGAAATTTCCCGTCTGCCGTGGATACTGATCGACGAGGCCCACGCCCTCTTCGATGGTGCCGCTGAACCGGCACTGACCCGGATTGTCACACGCGGTCGACAACCTGGGGTGAGCCTCGTCGCCGCCACCCAGCGTCCGGCCGCACTCCCACCAGTCGTCACCTCACAGGCCGATCTGCTGGTTGCTCACCGACTAACGGCGACCCCTGACCGCGACCGACTCGAAGCGATCGCGCCGACATACATGGGTGGGTCCTTCAGCGCGCGCATGCCCGAGGCACCCGGGGAGGTGCTGGTGGTTGATGATGTCACTGAGCGGGTCCACCGGGTTGCGATTCGTGAGCGCCATACCCCTCACGGTGGAGAATCCCCGCGGGCGACAGCGGTGAAGCCGCCGGCAGACTCACGGCCCCCATCGCACACGTGCTCGGACGGATCGCAAGACACCTGATGGAGCCACCGCTGGATACCGACACGATGCGTACGGAATCCGGCACATCGATTCGCTCAACGCCGACCGTCGGACAGGTGGCACTGATTGGGCTGTTTGTGACCGCCCTGGTGACCGCCCAACTGACCGCCTCGAAGGTGCTCGTGTTTCAGCTCCCGGTCGCATTGCCGGTGACCGGATCCGCACTCACGCTTCCGGGGGCCGCCCTCGCCTATGCCTTCACGTTTCTTGCGAGTGACTGTTATGCGGAACTGTATGGACGACGGCCGGCACAGATCCTCGTCAACATCGGCTTCGTGATGAACTTCGTGCTCTTGGCACTCGTCTGGAGCACGATCCTCGCGCCGGGTGATCCGACCGCGGGTGTGGCTCCCGAACAGTTCGCGACCGTGCTCGGGGCCGGAACGAATATCATCCTCGCGAGTCTGCTCGCATATGTTGTTAGCCAGAACTACGACGTGCTTGCGTTCCACTGGCTGCGTACCCAGACCGCCGGTGCACACCTCTGGCTGCGGAACATCGGATCAACGGCGACGAGTCAGGCAATCGATACGGTGATTTTCGTTACGGTCGGCTTCTGGCTCGCGCCGACTCTCCTCGATCTTGGATCGATTACTCCACCGGCAGTCGTCCTCCAGCTCATCGTCGGTCAGTACCTCCTGAAGTTGCTGATCGCGCTTGCGGACACGCCGGTCGTGTACGCCATTGTCGGTCTGCTCCGTGGACGCGATGCCACAGCGGATTCGACGGCCTAACAGCCCGCTTGCAGTAATCTGCCGTTTGAAAAGCGTGTGCCCCCTCGTAGCGGAACGGCCGGCTATGGTGGGACTCGTTCAGCTGTTAAACCGTGAGGACACGAAGGAAGAAGCGCCCGAGACGGGATTTGAACCCGCGTCACGACCGTGACAGGGTCATATGATGGGCCACTACACCACTCGGGCTTCACATCCACGTTGGCTGGAATTGGACTTAAGCGTTTTCAAACGGTCTGCCGCATGTGGGTTTTCCCCGCGCGTCCACGCGGTAGCAAGCCTTATAATGCTGCCGCCAATAGAAATCTGTGGTATCCTGAGACGGCAGCTTCTCCCCAGTCACACATGGTAGATGTAAGCCACCACGAACTCGTTCCTGACCATCGAGTCCTAGACGAGACGGAGATCGATCGCGTGCTCGAAGAGTATAACGTCGACCGAACCGACCTCCCGAAGATCAAGCGGGTGGATCCGGCACTGCCGGACGAGGCGGAGGTCGGTGATGTTGTCGAGATCACACGAGACTCGCGAACGACCGATACCGCCATCGTCTATCGACTCGTCGTACGATAACCACCAATGGACCGATCACACCGACGCACGATCTCGCGGGAGTACTTCTCTCAAGAACGGCTCGCCGAACACCACTTTCGCTCCTTTAATGCCTTCCTCGAACGGGGCATGCAGGATGTTGTCGATGAGAAGGAGACCATCGACACCGATATTGGCGACAAGGAGGGTGAAGAACCCGTCCACGTCGAACTCGGTGACATCCGCATTGTGTCCCCTCGCGTTCAGGAGGCTGACGGAAGCGAAGAACTCCTCTACCCCCAAGAAGCCCGACTGCGGAACATTACCTACGCCGCCCCGGTCTTCATGGAGATGGCCATCGTCAAAGGCGACCCTGAGCAGAACGAGGACCGGGTCGTCGACTCCGCGGAGACCAAAATCGGCCGTATCCCGATCATGGTCGGCTCACGGAAGTGCAACATCGATGATTTCACCGATGAAGAACTGATTGAGGTCGGCGAAGATCCGGCCGACCCCGGCGGGTATTTCATCGTCAACGGCTCCGAGCGGGTGTTGATGACCAGCGAGGATCTCGCCTCAAACAAGATCCTCACCGAGCACGATACCAAATACGGCGATGAGATCCAGGTTGCAAAGACCTTCTCCCAGCGCCGCGGCTATCGTGCGCTGGTGCTCGTCGAGCGGACCCGCGACGGTCTGCTTG
>CAZFMU010000174.1:0-4008 GCA_964520165.1 uncultured Salinarchaeum sp.
GATATCGGACATGCGCCGTTCAGCCACAACATTGAGTCGCTACTATACCGGTATACCGGGCGGTATCACGACCAGGTCGCAGACCTGCTTGCGGCGAGTGCCGCCAGTGAGGTGCTCAAGGACCACGATCTTGATCCTGAGCGGATCGCCGAGCTGATCGCTGGAAAAGGTCGATACGGGGCAGTAATCTCGGGAGAGCTGGACGTCGACCGGATGGACTATCTCGTCCGAGACGCCCACCATACGGGTGTTCCGTACGGGAGCATCGACCAGGATCGACTGCTTCGCGGGCTGTCGTTTCGCGACGGACAGTTGGTGCTTGGCCCTGGGAACGTCCAGACAGCAGAGAGCCTCCTAATCGCCCGAGCGTTGATGAGTCCCACCGTATACAATCATCACGTCGCCCGGATCGGCAAGTCGATGCTCCGACGCGCCAGCGAGTTGCTCATCGAAACCGGTGCGGAATCGGCCACAACAGTACAGCGATTCGATGATCCGGCATTGCGGGTTGCACTCCGTGAGTGTTCAGCAACCGAATCCTACGCCCGACGACTTGACGAACGGGCGCTGTTTAAGCGCGCTATCTGGGCGGAGATGGCGGTCGTCCCCGAGTCGGTCGTTGACGCGAGCCACGAGCAGATCCGCGAGTGGGAACGTGCCATCGCCGAACGGGCGGACGTTCCGACGACAGCCGTCATTCTCGACATTCCTGACCGGCCGACGTTCACCGAGAGCACGTCGCGAGTGGTTGTCAGCAACGAGATTCGTCGTCTCGAAGAACAGTCACCGCTCGTCGAGGCGCTCCGGGCCGCCAGACGAGCACAGTGGCGACTCGGCGTGTATGCACCTGAATCGGACACGGAGACCGTTGGTGAGGCGGCCGTCGCGGTGCTCGGACTCGATACCGACGGAGCGGTGGTTGACGACGAGACAGGACCGCCGACCACGCTTGCGCGGTTTCTATCGGACGGCGAGTGATCGGCCGGGACGGATACGGGCGTTTATCTCCCTCGGAGGTCGAGACACGGGCGTGTATCAAGCCGTGATGCAGCTGAGCGTGTTGCGGCAGTCAGGAGGTGACCGTTGGTGGAGCTGACAGGCACCATCCTTCATGGTCGATCGTTCGACCCGATCGAGGGGCGGATTCACATCGAGGACGGCGACATTGTCGCCATCGAGGAGCGTACAGTCGATGCTGACCGGCTGATCGCACCAGCGTTTGTCAACGCCCACACGCACATTGGTGACTCGATTGCCAAGGAGGCCGGCGAGGGGCTTGATCTTGAGGCACTCGTCGCCCCACCGGATGGACTCAAGCATCGGCTACTTCGCGCCGCTGATCCAGAGACGATCGTCAAGGCGATGCGACAGACCCTGCGCTTCATGCAGACAGGAGGAACGGTCACGACAATCGAGTTTCGTGAGGGGGGCGTCACGGGGGTCACACAACTCAAGGAGGCGGCTACCGGTCTTGAGATCGACCCAGTAATCCTCGGGCGAGAATCAATCGCGGCAATGGAACAGGCCGACGGTTTCGGCGCGAGCGGTGCCAACGATGCCGACTTCACCGAAGAGCGGGCGGCTACGGCGGCCGCCGGCAAGATCTTCGGGATTCACGCAGGAGAGGTCGACACGAGTGATGTCGACGCGGCACTCGATCTTGCGCCAGAGTTCATCGTCCATGGTGTCCACCTAGCGGAGCGACATTTCGAGCGGATCGCCACGGAGGAGGTGCCGATCGTCGTCTGTCCCCGCTCGAATGCGGCGACCGGTGTTGGATTGCCGCCAGTTGAACGGCAGGTCGAGACAACAACCGTCGCGTTGGGAACGGATAACGTGATGATGAACGAGCCTTCGATGTACCGCGAGATGGCCTTCACTGCGGATCTGTTTGACATCCCGACCCGAGAGGTACTCGCGATGGCCACCTACCGCGGGGCCGACCTGATCGGGGCCGACTACGGGGTCATCAAGTCGGGGCGTCCGGCGGCATTACAGGTACTTGATCTGGGATCAGACAATCTCGCACACGTCCAGGATCCCGTCCGTGGGCTGGTCCGTCGGGCTGGTCGGTCGGATCTCATTCGGACGATCCGGCCGTCAACGGCAGATGACTGATATGGAGTCAATCAGCGTCCGTTGTCGGGGAGTTCACTGGGAGTTGGCAACCGCGCCATGACCGCGGACACGGTCGAAGTACGTCTCAAGGTTTGCGTCGCTCAGGTCGTTGTTCAATACCACTGGAAGCGGGAGCGTCGGGGCGCCGTCGATGAGGTCTTCAATAACGACCAATCGTTCGCGAGCCCGTGACATGCCGACATAGAATACGCGTCGTTCGTTGTCCGTGAGCGTTGGGACCGGATTGGTCTTCTTGGTGAACTCCTTGACCCCCTCGACGGCCGTCTGGTCGTCGATGCTAGCGGCCATCTGTTCGACGACCTTCTCGGTGAGATCCGTCGCGACAAAGACGTGGTCGGCCTCACGGCCCTTCGCTGAGTGGATGGTGCCAACACGGATGCGGTCGGGGTCGATCTTCCGGCCACGGGTGAAGTAGGCGTCGATGCTCTCGGACTGGAAGGAGGTGATCTTCCGGCTCATGTCTGCTGCCGCCGCCGGGCCTGGCATGAACGGGGCGTGTTCGGTGATCAGCTCCGGCTCAATCCGGAGGTCCGTGAGATCCTCAATACCGGCCTCCTCCTGACGCTCGTCGATGGCGTCGAAGAGATCGTCCCGGTCATTCGTCCCGAAGGCCGAGTCGGCCAGCATGTCCGCGAGCCGGCGGGCCTGGAGCCCGGTGAGGGGCTCATCGGCGTCGACCGCCTCAACGGCGGCGACATACTGCGAGAGCCGATCGGTCCACATCCGCTGGTCGGTCATGATCTGGAAGGGATACCCCTCGGGGAGGAACTCATCGATGAACTGGAACATCTGGTAGCGGGCCCGAAAGAGCACCATGATTGTTCCCGGTTCCTCCTCAACGGTCCGACGGATCTCCCGGACCAGATCCAGCATCGACGGACTGGACATCGCCTCAACCTCGCCCCCCTCCTTGCGTGGATTGAGATCCTTCTCTTGGCGCTTGTCGATATGGCTGATCTCTTGATTGACTGCGCGGAGCACGCGCGAAGGCAGTCGGTAGGAGTTCGGCAGCACGACATCCTCGTCAACGGCCTCATCAAGCAGGAGGTTTGGGTCGGCCCCCTGCCACGAGTAAACGACCTGGTCGTCGTCCCCGGCAATCAGGACACGCTCAAGATGGGGACGCCACTCGGCGTAGACGTCGTACTGGAGCGTCGTGATGTCCTGAAACTCGTCGATGACGAGATAGTCGACGTTCGGCACTCGCGAGCCCCCCTTGACCCGCTCAAGCATGTCAGCAAAGCCAATCAGGTCGTTGTCACCCTTGTAGGTTCGCCAGGCGCGGATGGCCTCCGGAACGTCAACGCGGTCGTCGTCGCTCGGCCACGTCGGGGTGTACTTATTGCCTTCCTGGGCATTTGGATCGATATCTGGCGGGAGGCGGACGGTCTCGACATCCCACTGGAAGGGTACATCATACCAGTCGGCGACGTCCCGACGGGTTCGCTGGAGCCACTGACTGGTCGCGATAATCTTGTTTCCAAGCGTGGTCGAGCGAGCGGTCCGTCGGGCGGCCCCGGAGTATTCGTCCTCGAACTCCAGTCCAAAGTCCTCACAGAACTCCTGCTTGTCAGACTCGGAGACGACATCCCCGCGTGAGAGGTTGAGCAGGTCGTAGGCCTTGGCGTGCATTGTACAGACATTACCCTGCAACGAGCGGGGCGAGACATCGATCCGTTCGGCAAGTCGCTCGCGGATCTCCGCGGCAGCCGCTCGGGTGTATGAAACGACGAGAATGTCGGAGACCTCAACGTCGTCGTTCTCAAGAATGTCCTCAACGCGATCAAGCAAGGCGGTCGTTTTCCCGCTCCCCGGCCCCCCGAACAAGCGGGTTACTGTCGGCGATGAATCTGTCATAACCGGATACCA
>CAZFMU010000175.1:0-4001 GCA_964520165.1 uncultured Salinarchaeum sp.
GCGGTCGATATCATCGGGCACCCGAGCGGCCGACTCCTCAACCAGCGCAGCGGGATCGAGTTCGACCCGACGGTCGTCGGTGAGGCCGCCGCGGCGGCCGGAACGGCGCTTGAGGTCAACAGCAATCCGCTTCGGCTGGACCTGTGGGGCGAAGCAATCAAGGCTGCGATCGATGCGGGGGCGGAGATCGTGATCGACACTGACGCCCACCGACCGAACTCCTTCGAACACATCGAATACGGGGTTCACACCGCTCGGCGCGGGTGGGCAGAGGCGGCTGATGTCAGAAACACCGACGGCGTCGAGTCCCTCCGGTCCTGACGTATGCAACTGCTCGTCGACCAGATGTGTGGGGGAATCGTCTCGTACCTGCGGATGTGCGGCCATGACGTCTGGTACGCGCTCGACCGGGATCTCGAAGCTGACACCGATATCCGTGCGTGCGCCGCCAGCGAGGGCCGGACCGTTGTGACCCGGGATCGGACGTTGGCGACAGCAGCGGCGCGGTCAATCCTACTCGAAGCGACCGACACAAACGACCAGCTGCGGGAGCTCGCCGAGGCGGGGGTCTCACTTGAACCGGCCGACCAGCCACCGCGGTGTGGCCGGTGTAACGGGCGCCTTGAGCGTGTTCCAGCAGAGACATCAACACCGACATACGCGCCGGCGGCCGACGAGACGGCCGTCTACCGGTGTCGGGACTGTGGACAGCACTTCTGGAAGGGCAGCCACTGGGAGCGCGTCGCGAAAACGCTTGAACAGGTACGAGCTACGGGAGAACGCACCGACGCGTGATCACTCGCGGCGGTTGGCCTCCCAGTGCTCACAGGCCTCCATATCCTCAAGACGCTCGCCGTGGTACTGACAGTACGGCTCCATGCCAGAGACCCCATTTCGGTACTTGAAGTACCGACAGTTGCCGCAGTAGGTGTCCCCGACATCAGCCGATGGCGTCCGACGAGGACGAGTATCGTTCGATGGCTCCGGGGTGCGGATCTCCGAGTGGGCGACACCGCCGTCGCTCGTCGCACCGGCGGGGGTCTCACGGCGTGCTGTCGAACGCTGGCTCCGCGTGCCGGTCTGGGTGTCGACGGATCCGTCGGGGGTCGAGCCAAGAAAGCCAACCCCACCGAGTCCACCGCCGGTGGTATTCGAATCATCGGACCTGCCACCGAGTGTGATCGTCGGTGATCGCAGGGTGAGTGAGACCGTCCCGCCGGGGTCGTTGCGCTGGCGGAGCGTGACGATCCCGGCAAATAGGCAGTAGGTGAGCACGAGGATGCCAAGCGCGTATACGCCCGACACCTGGGCGGTCAGTTGTCGGCCGTAGCCGGCCCAATGTTCGGGGTAGGCGTAGATGAACGTCGCCACCCCCAGCAGCGAGAGACTGGCCCCGATGGCGGCGGCGATCCGGAGGTGTGGCTTGGCTGGCAGTGCGACGACGATCCCACCGAGGACACCGGGGGCCGCCAGTCCAAAGAGGACGCCGGCGTAGAGTCGGGCCGAGATGGTCTGGGGACCGCCGGCGAACCCGGTGGTGACGACCGCCAGACCGGCGAGCGAGAGAAGAGTCCCGCTGGCCAGCAGCGTGGCCCCGGCGAACATCCGACGGCGCGTCGTCACCCCGCCGACCCCGCCGTCGTAGACGTCCTCAAGACTCGTCATGTTACACGTTCAGAAACGCAGGTACAAAACTGTGCGTCAGACGTGCGAGTGACAGGGTGGAGGCGGTGATGGCGGCCAACAAAAGACATATCGGCGTTGCACCCCGACATACGGTAGATAATCGAAAGCATGAACGAAGTCCAACTGGAGGTCGCGAAGGCCTACCCGAACGACTCGGGGCGGGGGATCGCGCGGCTCGATCCGGATACGCTGTTACACCTCAAGCTCAGCCCGGGCGACATCATCGAGATCGAGGGGGCCGAACGGACCGCGGCGAAGGTCTGGCGGGCGGACCGACAGGACTGGAATACCGATACGGTCCGCATCGACGGCTTCACCCGGCAGAACGCCGATGTCGGAATCGGCGAGCGGGTATCGATCACGAAGGCCGACGCGACGAAAGCCGACCGGCTGGTGCTCGCACCGCCGGAAGACGCGAGCGTCCAGTTTGGATCGGACGCTGCCGGGATGGTCAAACGGCAGATCCTCAAGCGGCCGGTCGTTGAGGGCGATATCGTCCCGGTCATGTCGAGTACGAACCACCCGTTCATGCGCTCGCCAGGACAGGCGATTCCGCTGATCGGCGTGGAGACCGAGCCAGAGGGTGTCGTGTTGATCACCGAAGACACCGATGTCGAGCTCCGCGAGGAGCCCATCGCAGGCTACGAGAAAACCGGCGGGGGGATCACCTACGAGGACATTGGGGGGCTCCAAAACGAGATCCAACGGGTCCGGGAGATGGTTGAGCTCCCGATGAAACACCCGCAGGTGTTCAAGAAACTCGGGATCGAGCCCCCACAGGGACTCTTGTTACACGGGCCACCGGGGACCGGCAAGACCCTCCTAGCGAAGGCCGTCGCCAACGAAACCTCGGCGAGTTTCTTCTCGATTGCCGGCCCGGAGATCATCTCGAAGTACTACGGCGAGTCCGAACAGCAACTCCGGGAGATCTTCGAGGAAGCGACAGAGGAGGCCCCGTCAATCGTCTTTATTGACGAATTGGACTCCATTGCCCCCAAGCGCGAGGACGTGACCGGAGAGGTCGAACGACGCGTCGTCGCTCAGTTGCTGACGATGATGGACGGTCTTGAGTCCCGCGAGCAGGTGGTCGTGATCGCGGCGACCAACCGGGTTGACTCGGTCGATCCCGCCCTGCGCCGTCCCGGCCGGTTCGACCGCGAAATCGAGATTGGCGTGCCCAATGAGAGTGGTCGCAAGGAGATCCTCCAGATCCACACCCGCGGCATGCCGCTATCGGACGATGTTGATCTATCGTATCTCGCCGATGAGACCCACGGGTTCGTCGGGGCGGACATCGAGTCACTGACGAAGGAGGCGGCGATGAAGGCTCTGCGGCGGTACCTCCCCGAGATTGATCTCGATCAGGAGGACATCCCGCCGAGCTTGATCGACCGGATGATCGTCAAACGCGAGGACTTCAAGGGCGCCCTCGGCGAGGTCGAGCCCTCGGCAATGCGGGAGGTCCTCGTCGAATTGCCCAAGGTCACCTGGGAGGATGTCGGCGGGCTCGATGAGCCAAAGCGGAACATCAAGGAGTCCGTCGAGTGGCCGATGCGTGATCCCGAACGCTTCGAACGGATGGGGATCGAACCGCCGAAGGGCGTGTTGTTGTACGGGCCACCGGGGACCGGCAAGACCCTCATGGCCAAGGCCGTTGCCAACGAGACCAACGCCAACTTCATCTCCGTGCGCGGCCCGCAGTTGCTCTCGAAGTGGGTCGGCGAGTCCGAGAAAGCCATCCGACAGACCTTCCGGAAGGCCAAGCAGGTTGCCCCGACGGTGATCTTCTTCGATGAACTTGACTCACTTGCTCCCGGCCGGTCCCAGGAGACAGGGTCGAACGTCTCCGAACGGGTCGTCAACCAGCTGTTGACCGAACTCGACGGTCTCGAAGAGATGGAGGAGGTCATGGTCATCGGCGCGACCAACCGACCGGACATGATCGATCCGGCGTTGATCCGCTCGGGCCGATTCGACCGGCTGGTGATGGTCGGACAGCCCGACATCGACGGCCGCGAACAGATCTTCCGGATCCACACGGCCGATATGCCGATCGCACCGGACGTGAGTCTCCGCGAGCTCGCCGAACGGACCGAGGGATACGTCGGATCGGATCTCGAAACCATCGCCCGCGAGGCGGCGATCGAGGCCCTCCGGGACGATCCCGACACCGAGGCCGTCGAGATGCGGCACTTCCGGGCGGCCATCGAGTCGGTGCGCCCGACGATCACCGAAGAGTTGCTTGAGTACTACGAGGGAATCGAGCAGGAGTTCCACGGCGGGAGCGGCCGACCGCCAGGCGAGCGTCGCCAGAG
>CAZFMU010000176.1:0-3982 GCA_964520165.1 uncultured Salinarchaeum sp.
GTCTAGCGGGCAGCGACGGTGAACGACTCCGGGGCGACGTTCGTCATCCCGTGCACCGACCGTGTTTTTCTCGTCACGGCGAGCCGCTGGCTTTGCCAGCGGATAACCTCGAAACTATTGTAAGCGGTCGTCGCACAGACAGGGTATGGACGTCCCCGACGAGGTGCACGACCCGGATCTGTATGTGCGCACACAGCGGCTGCTCGAGCCCGGCGAAATAGAACTTGCCGGACTCATCGCGCACACGAATATTCCGGGGAGTGAGGACCTTGAGATGACCCAGTTGACGATCGACGTTGGCGACGCGATCGCCGAGCACGTGACAGGCCCCGAGACAGAGACCTTTGTATACTCCGGCAGTGACGACCCCGAGTTCGCCGCCAACCAGCACCAGGGCCGCACACTCGATGACGAGTCATTCGTCTGGGAGTGTCAGCAGCTCCTGCGAAACGGCACTTATGACCTCGTGTTCTACTTCGAGGCCAATGCCGACCTTGATGCGATTGTTGAGGCGGTTCAAGAGCAGGTCGACGGACCGGTCATCGGCGTAACAGAGTCCTGATCACTCCGCGTAGGAACTCTCGCCGACAACCGCCTGGAAGGTTCCGCGGCCGGTGGAGTCATCCGCATCGAAGTGATCGACGCGAACGCGCACCTGTTTTCCCTCGTGCTCCGGTGGGACATCCGCAACGACGAGCGTCGTATCACCAATGCGAGCGAGTCCCTCGTCACCGGTGTGCTCAGAGAGGAACACCTCGACAACGTCACCCGGCGAGAGTGTCGGACGCGCGCTCCGGAACCGGAATCCCGAGAGATATCGATCAAGGAGGCTCATACCCGCGCCACCTCCGTACTCGTCCGGTCAATGAGATACTCACGCCCGAAGCCGGTGATCGCCGCGAGGACGAACACGGCGACCAAGAGCCAGCCGTGGAAGACATAGGGGACGACCTCAATCGGGTTGACCACCATCGACTGTGTGAACCACTCATAGTTCCCCGGCAGGGTCTGCATCGCACCGAATCCGGCAAGCACACCGCCCGACCACGGGAAGATGTACCCGAGGGCAGACGTCTGTGAGTCGAGGATGTTGGCCCGCCGGTAGCTGTTGAGATTGAACTTCTCACCGACCTTCGAAATATACGGTCCGATCGCAATCTCAGCGGCCGTGTTGATGGTGATTGCCGCGTTGATCAGTGCCGCCGTTCCGACCATCGTCAGCTCAGCGCGACGGACGTTGGTTGCGAGACGATCGAAGGTGAACTCAAGAATCGCATCGAAGGCCCCGCCGCGGATCATGATCTGTGCGCCCGCGACGATGAACAACACGAGAATCGACAGCGGCAGGAATCCGACAACGCCCGAGTAGAGGCTGCCACCGACGCCGACACTGCTGGCCTCCGAAACCACCTCAAGAATCGGGAGGGCCGACAGCGGTTCGGCCAGCGGTGCCGAAGCGGGCGCCCGGAACACCAGGATGTCGGCCGGTGACGCCAGCCCGGTAAGCAGCGTGAGCGAAACGGCGGCGATGATTCCCCAGGAAATGGCCTCAACGATGTGACGGCCCGCCACAGCCGTGCCGATCACGACCCCCATCGAGACGAGGTGAACGAGTCCGAGGGCATTACTCTGCTCGCTGATGATAGCCGCCGCATCACCCGCCACCTCCATGCCGCTGAGCGAGGTCGCCACGACGACGTACAGTGGAAGCGCGAGCAACGCGGCCACGATGGCGTATTTGAACCGTGTCGCGACAACCCCCCCGATGTCGGCGTCCTGGGTGACGGCACTGACGATCGTGGTGACCTCGCTCACCGGAGAGGATCGCCCCGAAGAGCAGGACCGTATTGGCCCCCAGAAGGACGCCCGCGGGGAAAAACAGCGTCACGAACGCGATGGTGGCGCCGTATCCGGTGCCAATCCCCGTCGTGAGTAGCGCACACAGGACGAACGTCACTGCAGGAAACAACAGCGGTCCGACGTTGAGCACCTGGGCTGCCCAGATGAGACCGTCAACGAAGCCACCGATCTGAAGGGTCTCAGCAAACATGCCGGCCCAGACCCATGCCACGATGGCCGTTACGGCGACGGGCTGGGTCATTCCCTCGAAGATGGTGTTTGCGTACCCGGTCCATGAGCCTTTCACGAAGAACATCCCGACGATCAGGCCAAGCAGCATTCCGATGATTAGTCCCTGGGTGTCAGAGACATACCAGAAGGCCGTCTGGAAGATCGCCCAGACAATGAAGAGCGCGATCGGGAGGACGCTCATCCCACGACCGCCATAGAACTCGATGTCGGGCGGTTCGTTCGCGTCGGCAACGCCAGCGGAGAGGTCTGTTTCAGACACGTCTGAGTGGTTTCGAAATGAACGTCAAGACCCTTGCGAACCGGACCGCTCAGGAGCGGACAACAAACACGGGGACTGACGCGTTGTCAACCACCCGGTCCGAGACGCTCCCCATCGAGGTGAGCTTCTCACGCGGGCTCTTGCCGTGGGCCCCGATGACGATCAGATCGATACCGGTCCTTTCGGCGTATTCGAGGATCTCCTTCCATGGGGTTCCCGTGCGGACGGTTTCAACGGTGTCGAGGCCGCGGTCCTGGGCCCGGCCGACAACGGTCGCGACGGCGTCGGCCCCCTCGGACTCCAGTGATGAGCGGACCTCGGCGGTCGTGTCGTCGTCGGCCGCCTGCGTGATGCGCTGGTCGATTACGTACAGCGCGTGGACGGTCGCATCGGACCACTCGGCGATCGGGAGGGCGTGATCGAGTGTCCGATCAACGACATCGCTTCCGTCTGTGGGGACCAGTATGGAATCGTACATATCCTGAAGTTCGCGACCAGGAAAATAAACCTATGCGGTCGGAGTGCACCGTCGGGGATTTGAACCCCGGTCATCGGCTCGAAAGGCCGATATGATTGGCCGGACTACACCAACGGTGCACCGCACACAACGGTATCTGATTACCGAGTAAAAGCCTTCTGTTCGGGCGCGGCAAGCCGCTTGACGGCTCGGGGTTTTATGTGATCCGGGAACACCCCGCCAGTATGAAGCGCGTTCGCTTTCGCGACCCAAGCGGTGCCGTGCGGACCGGTGCGTGGGACGATGGGACGATCACATTCGCCGATCGCACCTACGACGCCGCAGACGATGCCATCGACGTGCTCGCACCAACCGAGCCAACGAAGATCGTCTGCGTCGGACGGAACTACGCCGCCCATGCCGCAGAGTTCGACGCCGAGGTCCCCGACCGGCCGTCGCTGTTCTTGAAGCCACCGAACGCCGTTGCTGGCCACGGCGATCGGATTCCGCTGCCACAGAGCGCATCTGAGGTCCACTACGAGGCAGAACTCGCCGTCGTCATCGGCGAGCAGTGTCGCCGTGTCGATGCCGAGGCGGCCGCGTCGGTGATCGCGGGGTACACCTGTGCGGTTGACCTCTCGAATCGGGACGACCAACGACGCGAACAGAACTGGGTGCGTGGCAAGGCCTTCGACGGGGCGGCGCCGATGGGGCCCGTTATTGCCGAGTCGATCCCCGATGACGCGACGATCGAGCTTCGGGTCAACGGCGAGCGTCGGCAACGCGACTCGATCGATCGGTTGCACTTCGACGTACCGACACTAATCGCCGAGATCACCGAGTATCTGACCCTCGAACGGGGCGATGTGATCATGACTGGGACACCAGAAGGGGTCGGACCGCTCGCCGATGGCGATACGGTTGCGGTCACCATTGAGGGCATTGGTCGTCTTGAGCACACCGTCGTTGCGGAGTAGCTACTCCGGGCAGACCGACGCGAAAACCTCCTCGTGGAGTTGCGCGCAGAACTGCTCCATGATTGGCACCATGTTCCGGGTGTCCTCCCGGTTGTATTCGATGAGCGTCTCCAGCGATCGTTCACGACCGGTCTCATACTCCTTCCAGAGGCGGACCGCGTCGGCCCCGGAGATGTCCGGACGCTCGCGCTCAATCCC
>CAZFMU010000177.1:0-3979 GCA_964520165.1 uncultured Salinarchaeum sp.
GCGTGGACTGGAAAAGCGCGCGGTTGCGGCTGGTGGCGGAGACACGCATCGGCTTGAGCTTTCACACGCCGCGAGGAACAAGGAAAACCACATCGCCGAGATGGGACTTCCCGCGGCGATTGAGCACATCCGTGAGCGCACTTCCTTTATGACGCCGATTGAAGTCGAAGCCGAGTCACCGGCTCAGGCGCGTCGTGCTGCTGAGCACGATATCGACGCTGTCCTCCTCGATAACCTCTCGCCAGCCGATACCGAGACGGCTGTCGAGGCGGTTACGACGACCGATCCAAGCGTGGTGACCGAGGCCAGCGGCGGGATCGATCAGGACACGCTCGCTGCCTACGCGGCGACCGGCGTGGACGTGATCTCGATGGGGGGGTTGACCCACTCCGCTCCAGCACTCGATTGCTCCTTTCGGACGGGCTGATCACTCAGCGCTGCCGTTCGAGTGTGCCCGGACCCAGAGCTCGCCGATCCGCGAGAGGCGCGTCTGATGTGACTTCCCTTGGCGTTCCTGTTCGATGTAGCCTTTCCCACCGGGACCGAGCCGATCAACGGTATAGAGGACCTTCGACCGGAAGCTATCGGTATACTCCTCGCCGAGTTCGTCCGCTAGTGCCTTTGCGAGCTCGGAGACGGAGTCGAATTCGCCGTCCTCCCCGAGCTTGAATAGGATGACCTCCTCGAATGGCTTGACGTTCGAGAAAGAGGCGATCGGTAATTCGATGATATGGCTCCCCTCGATCTGTTTCGCGCCGATTGTCGTCCCGCGCTCGTCGAACTCAGTGAGCAACTCCCGGGCGGTCGCCAGCCGCTCGGCGACGCGCTCGTCCTCGACAGACTCATCCTCAAGGATATCTGCAAGCAGAGCGGCCTGGTGGCGCAACTCCTCGGCAAGTTCCGTTTCGAGGTACTTCTCGGGGGCTGTGTAGTAGGTGTGAATCTTCTCGCGGTCGGCCTCGCGTTCAACCATGATTGAGTGAGCGGCGGTCGCGAAGGCGAAGGAGACCGGCCGTGGCATCGCTGAGACGTTCACCCAGACCTCGTTGTCGTCGTCAAGCTCGGCGTTGATCAGATCGAAGGCCTGCTTGAAGGCCGTGTCGTAGTCATACACGTCCTCGACTGACACCCGTCGGGTTGTCGCGCCGAGAAGATTTCGGTAGTCCTGTTCGAGTTTGGTCGAGAGGCGCTGTGAGTACTCGACGTTGGCCTCGCTTCCAACGGTCCCCTCAAGAAGAATCACCCGGTCGACGGTCAACTGATCGCGGATCAACGGTGCGATCAGCCGGTCGTAGTCGAAGCCGACCGGGACGATGTGGGTCTGCATGTGCACATGCTGGCAGTGCAACGGGTAAAACCCGTCCTTCCCCGAGACACGCTGTGCCGGCTCTCCCCACGCTATGTGTGCCGTTGGATTATCCGGCGGTGGAGAGCCCCTCCGCGCGGAGTCGGACGGTCACGACCGTGCCCGTTGCTCCCTCTGCAAACTCGATGTCGCCTCCAAGGTGGGCGACAATCCAGTTGACCAACCAGAGTCCGACGCCGGTGCCGTGGTTGAGCGACGTTTCGGTGCCGGCGTCAAGTGGAGCATACTCCTCTTTGGGGATTCCGGGACCATTATCAGCAATCTCAATCTCGACGGCCCCACCCATCGTCTCGGTTGCCGCGACCGTCGCGACAACGTGTGGTGTCGACTGATCGTTGTGCTCGATCGCGTTCTCAAGCAGTTCGGTCACCAACCGCTCAAGCAGTTGCCGGTGCGTATGAATCGTTACCCGCTCGGGAGCTTTCACCGATATTGTCGCGTCGGTGGCGTTTGCTTCGAGTCGGTCTATTACCGTCTGAACCACCTCGGTCACGTTGACGGTGGTCTGTGACCTGTGTGACATCGCCAGTATTGCTTCGATGTCCCGAGCCTTCTCACCCGTCTGGACGAGGTCATCGACCTTCGAGCGGATAGCGGTGCGCACCGTCGGGTCCTCGATCTCGCCGGTGTAGGCCAGTATCGTGTCAAGGTCGTTCCGGAGGTTGTGTCTAAGAACGCGCGTGAGTACCTCAAGTCGCTGTTCGCGGGTCTCCTGCTGGGTGATATCCCGCAGTAGTAGCGTCCGACCGATGGTGTCGCCAGTATCATCGGTGATGGCCGATGCTGCGAGCTCGAACCGTCGAGGACCATCCGGTGTCTGGAGTTCGATTCGCTTGAGGTCCTCGCGTGGGACGGGCGTAAGCTCCTCAAAGACGGTCTCGATCGGTCGA
Organism: uncultured Salinarchaeum sp.; assembly: GCA_964520165.1. Classification (GTDB taxonomy): domain Archaea; phylum Halobacteriota; class Halobacteria; order Halobacteriales; family Salinarchaeaceae; genus CAZFMU01. The sequence continues at coordinate 2,257 of CAZFMU010000177.1, forward strand.
CCGATGAGCTCGCCCGTGGATCGCTGACAGAGCCCCGCCGCGGCGGCGTTGATGTCAAGCACCCGGTCGTCGGTATCGAGGATCACGACACCCTCAGCGAGATTCTCAAGTACCTCCTCGCGGGCAACCGCGTCCGACTCCGGAAACGGCGTCAACAGCGGATAGTGCCGCATGGCGCCGACAAGGAGTACTCCGGCGATCAGGAACCCAACAAACGCGACGTCAATCGGCAGATAGTCCACCGTATCGCCGCCGGCTGCAGGGCGGCTGACGTTGCTAGCGAACACCGCCAGATACGGGGCAAACAACCCAATACCGATGGCGGCCACCTGTCGGTACGGGACCTGGTCGTACCGCTGGGCGATCCGAACCAACAGGTACAGCCCGATCAACAGGAGTGCAACCGCATATAGATAGATGACGACGACGGCCACCACCGTCAGCCCGACGACCGCAGACGGCAAACTGGCCTTGAGTCCCTCCCGGAGGGCTAAGACGCCCGTCACGATCACAAGCGGCATCAGGAGCACCCCTCCGCGACGCGAAGTCAAATACTGTCCACGCCCGGTGTATCGGCTGATATACGCGAATGCAAGCAACGGCACCGTCCCTCCGGTCGCGAACTTCGCGAGTTCCATTGCCGACTGTATGGGCTCCGCCTGCGGGCGCGGAATCCAGAACTGCCCTGGCAAGAGGACGAGTCCACCCCACACCGCCAGGACCCCGAGTAGCCAGATGAACGGCGGTGCGACCGGCTTGTCACGTCGGCGTACCGCGGCCACTGTGGCGACGCCAAGCGTCGCGGTTGCGACCGTCCTGAACGATGCTAAGAGAACATCGGTGGCGACCATCGGACACGGACCTGTATGAATTACATGGTGCGTGTGTCTTTGGCTTTTGCCCTCTCTCGACGATCATACGAGCGCTTGGCGTGTCGCCCGTTGGAACCGCTGTGGCTGTTCGATCATCGCTAAGTGCGCCGCATCGGGAAGTACTACCAGTCCTGCCTGTGGTAGCGTGATGGCAAGCTGTTGTTGGGCGGCGAGCGGAACGAGTTGATCCTCAGCCCCGGCAATCACCGTCGTTGGAACCGTAATACGATCCTCCGGCAGACCGAATGCAGCGGCCGTCTCAAAGTCCCGGCGGAGTTCTTCGATCCCCTCCGCGGCAAAGACATCGCTGGTGGCCTGCATCAGTTTATCCGTCGGATCGGCGAATAGCCGGCCTGGACGTCCGAGTTCGGCCATGGTCCGCGTGAGTCCCGTTGTGAGTGCGTGCTCAAGTGGCGCGTCGATCGGCATCTGTGGTGCTGTTCCGGTCACGACGGTGGCCACTGGGGCGATGTGTCCCTCGGCAATCGCTTGAAGAGCCACAGCACCACCTAAGGAGACGCCGACAATGGCACCCGCCTCAACGGCCTGGTAGACGGCGGCGACATCCTTGACGTATGCAGCGAGCGTCTCTGACCCTGGTGCACACCCCGCTGGCAGGGGATCAGAGGCCCCGTGGCCGCTGAGGTCAAGCGCCACCACGGGGCGCTCACCGGCGATTGCGAATTGTGAGGCCCACGCTTCGTGGGTGGCGCCGCTCCCATGAACGTACACCACCGGTGTCCCGGTCGTGCGTGCTCGCTTACGGTAGGCCGTTCTACGGCCGTGATGTTTGACCCACTGCATTGGCTGGTTGCGAACAGTTGTTGGTAATACGATTGCGTTATTCAGTG
>CAZFMU010000178.1:0-3940 GCA_964520165.1 uncultured Salinarchaeum sp.
GAGAACAAACGGCACCGTCAGTCGAGGTGCCGCAAATGATACACGATCCCATTTAGGTTGTGCGACGGGGGCTGGACTAAAACTGTTGTCGAAACGTCGCTCACGGGCGGTCGCGCCGGGGGCCAACACGCCCGCTGAGGTTAAGTACCCCTCGTCCGAATGACAGGTATGGAACTCACCTGGTACGGCCACTCGACCTGGCAGGTTGTTGTCGAAGACACGACCCTGCTGATTGACCCGTTTTTCGACAATCCGCACACCGACGCCACCCCTGAGACGGTCGACACGCCGGAGTACGTGCTGTTGACCCACGGCCACGCGGATCACATCGCCCACGCCGACCAGTTTGATACCGCGACAGTCGTCGGAACGCCCGAGCTGGTTGAGTACATAGCGGACGAGCACGGCGTCACAGACACCATTGGGATGAATCTTGGCGGGACAATCGAGTGTGGTGATGCTTTCGTGACGATGCACCGGGCCGACCACAGCAATGGCATCGATACCGGATACGACTATAGCGCCGGTATGCCCGCGGGCTACCTCGTGAGCGACAGCATCCCCACCCAGCTCGCCGACGAGGAGACCACCAGCTTCTATCACGCCGGCGACACCGGGTTGATGACCGAAATGCGCGATGTCATCGGGCCGTATCTCGAGCCCGACGCTGCCGCCGTCCCGATCGGTGACCATTACACAATGGGTCCCGAGCAGGCGGCCATTGCCATCGACTGGCTCGACGTGGAACACGCCTTCCCGATGCATTATGACACGTTTCCGGCGATTGAGGTCAACACCGACCGATTTGTCGATGAGGTCGCCGCAACCGGTAGTGACGCCACCGTACACGTCCTTGCGGGTGATGAGTCAATAACGGTTCCACCACGGGACTGAGGAGACACAACGCTGATACCCATCTCAGCGTAAGAACGGATATGAGCGACTGGACGGCAGAGTTTGTCGGCGATCGGATGACCGTCGATCAAGCATTCAACGAGCAGGTTGCTGTCTCGGAGTTTACCCATCAGGAGTGGGGAACGATCATGACGGCCGTTGACTTCGAGATCAACGGGGCGGAAACCCCCGCGACGGCCGAACTGGTAGCGAACACCGAGGATATCGAGGAGATTCTGCCGGCCCTCGACGAGATCGAACAGCAACGCGGAGCGATCGGCCCGGGGAAGGGCGCCGCCGAGAACACTGGTGGCGGGATTCTCGATACGCTCACCGACCGCCTCGGACTGAGTGACACAGAAGATAACGACGACCGCCTAGCGGCCGCAGAGGGGCTCGCCGAGGCCTACGCTGAGGCCTTCCAAGAACACCTCGAACGCGAGGGGAAGTGGGAACGCGCGTGCTCGCTTGCGGCCGCGGAGTGATCAGAGTCGGTCGATAACGGCGTCGGTAACTGCCGTCGTGGTTGCATCGCCACCGAGGTCGGGAGTGTGTGGGCCGCGCTCAAGTGTTGTCTCGACCGCCGTCCGAAGCCGATCGGCTGCAGCGTTGTGCTCAAGATGTTCAAGCATGAGTGCCGCAGAAAACATCGTCGCTGCAGGGTTGGCGATCCCCTCACCAGCGATGTCCGGAGCCGATCCGTGAACCGGCTCGAACAACGCGTTGTCATCCCCAAGATTCGCGCTTGGAAGGAGCCCAAGGCCGCCAACGAGACCGGCCGCCAGATCCGAGAGCACATCACCCGCGAGATTCGGACAGACAATCACACCATACTCCTCGGGGTGCATCACCAGGTGCATCGCGAGCGCATCCATGAGGGCCGTATCGTACGCAACGCCACGCTGCTCGAAGACACGCTCGGCGACCTCAAGGAATCGGCCGTCGGTCGTCTGCATGACGTTTGCCTTGTGGGCGACCGTCAGATCGTAGTCTCGTTCAGCGGCGTATTCGGCTCCAAAGGCAGCGATCTTTTCTGAAGCGTCGTCGGTGATGACCCGGGTCAACGTCGTCACGCCATCAGCGATCTCGGATTCAATACCCGAGTAGACCCCCTCAGTGTTCTCGCGGACAAACACAAGGTCGGTCTCGGGCTGCAGTGCGTCGGTCCCCGGATAGGCCCGGACTGGTCGGATGTTGGCATAGGAGCCAACGACCTCACGGAGCGGCAGGATGACATCCGCCGCCGTCTCACCGGCAGCGCCGAAGAGCGTCGCGTCGGCGGCCGCGGCGGTCTCGCGCGTTGCCGCCGGCAGCGGCGAGTTACCCTCAGCAGCGACGTGATCGCCAGCGCGGGCCTCCTCAAATTCAAGGTCGACAGCAAGGGCGTCAAGCACCCGGACAGTCGCCGGGACGACCTCCTGTCCGATACCGTCGCCGGGAATCACGGCGATCGTGTCTGTCATACCCCGAGAGACGGGGAACCCGCAAAATAGCGTTCCGATTCGGTGACACTGGTTCGATGGACAACGAGCCCATCAGGCGCGGCACCGTCGGGACTACGGGAGGACGACCTCGACAAGTGCCATCCGGTCAGAGGGCACGACCTCGGCCAGCACGGATTTGAGCTCCGGCCAGGTCTCCGGTCGATAGTGGTCGATCCCGAAGCTCTCGGCAAAGGTCATAAAGTCGGGATTGCTGAGGAGGGTCCCGAAGGATTCGCCGGTGTGCCGGCGCTGTTTCTCTGAGATGAGCCCATAGTCGTTGTCGTTGAACAGGAGAATGGTGTACCCAAGGTCCAGCCGGGTGGCCGTCTCGATCTCCGCGGCGTTCATCAGGAAGCCCCCGTCACCGGTGGCCGCAACAACGTTCGCATCAACCGCGAGGTCGGCGGCAATCCCGCCGGGTACGGCAATTCCCATGCTTGCAAGCCCGTTAGAGATGATGCATGTTCCCGGTTCGTAGGTCGGGAAGTTCTGGGCGATCGCCATCTTGTGGCTCCCGACATCGGAGATGAGTACATCCTCGTCATTCATCGCGTCCCGCAGGTACGGTAGCGTTCGCTTGACTGAGAACGGCTCGTCCTCCTGTGGCGGCCGGTAGGCATCGGTCACGACCGGTTCGCGGAACTCATGAGACCACTCGGGGCCGACCGCCGTCCCGAGGCGGGCATCAAGATCCTCAATGGCCGCGCCGATGTCGGCAACGAGTTCAACATCGGGATTGTAATGGCGGTAGACTTCGGCCGGTTCGCTGTCAATGTGGATGATCTGCTTGTCGAGGTCGGGATTCCATGACTGCGGGTCGTGTTCGGCGATATCGTACCCAACGGCGATGACACAGTCGGCCCGATCGATTGCGGCGGCGGCCTCGTCATTCGGCCCCGAGTTGAGCGTCATCAGCGAGTAGTTCATCCGGTCGGAGACAGCACCCTTGCCCATGTAGGTCGCGACAACCGGCATCTTGGTTCGGTCGATCAGCGCCCGGAGGCGCTCGGCGGCGCGGGTTCGGACGGCCCCGTTACCCGCCAGGACAACCGGGGCTGATGCCGACTCAATGAGATCGACGGCGTACTCAACAGAGGCCTGATCGGGATCCGGACGGCGCACCCGAGGACGAGGAGACAGTGGTGTCGCATCAATCTCCGAGGTCGCCACATCCTCGGGGAACTCGAGATGAGTTGCGCCGGGCTTCTCGAACTCGGCGACTTTGAACGCCTTCCGGACGGCCTCGGGGATGGTCTCGGAGTCGGTGAGTTGGGTGTTCCACTTTGTGACCGGCTCGAACATCTTCACGATATCGAGCGCCTGATGACTCTCTTTGTGCAGGCGTTCGCGACTTCCCTGGCCGGTGATCGCGACTGTCGGGGACTTATCCAGATGGGCGTCGGCGACACCGGTCAGCAGGTTAGTTGCCCCAGGGCCGAGCGTCGAGAGACACACCCCGGCGTCGCCGGTCAGTCGACCGTGGACATCAGCCATGAACGCTGCGCCTTGCTCGTGACGCACAGGGATGTACTGGATGCTTGAGTCACGGAGCGAGAACATCA
>CAZFMU010000179.1:0-3920 GCA_964520165.1 uncultured Salinarchaeum sp.
AGCAAGAGCGGAAGTGCTGCAGTGAGGATCTCTACTACCGTCGCCATACGGACCCCCCGACTAACATGTCAATACATTGCTCGTATCGTGTGACTATTGCACACATGCACCCGGATCTTCGATTGTACCGGTTAATATTTAACGATCATTTATTTTGTTGGAGGATCAATCATTCGGCGCGTTCGAGCCGTTATCGTCGTTCGTCGGGCAGAACGCACAAATGGGTCCGCCCATAGAGGTCGAATAGCATGGCCACCGTCGAGTCACCGTTGACCACCTTTGCCGATCGGCTCGCGGCCTATGACGTATCGCTGACCCCCGTTGCTCCGACGGACGCCCAACGGGCGATCGCGGAGCTGCTTGAGCCGCCGGCCATCGGCGTTCCGTTGCCGTTTGAGGATGTCCAGCTTCCCGCCGCCGTCGAGACGGCGCCGACGACGGCCGACCTCCGAGACGCGCGAACCGGTGTGACGCCCGGCGCGCTTGGGATCGCGGATTACGGAAGCGTTCTCATTGAATCGGATCAGGAGGGGACCGAACCGATCAGCCTATTCAACGAGCGTCACGTGGTCGTTCTCAGACGGTCCGATGTCGTCCCGGGGATGCCCGAGGCGTTCAGGTATCTCGGTGAGCGCGCCCGCACGAACGGCGCCTCAGCAATCATCGCGACCGGTCCGAGTGCAACGGCCGACATGGGAGCGCTTGTGACCGGCGCCCACGGCCCACACGAGGTTGCTGTCGTTCTCGTGGATGACCAGGACGACGCCATCCCGATTGAACCACCCGCCGACGGGTCCTCGACCGGTGATGAGCCATGAGTAGTGACACCACTTCTGATCCCGCCGATCGCATCGAACACTACATGGACACCGAGGGTGACGCCATCGCGGAGAACACTCGTGGGTTTAACGACGGCCGGTACGAGTCGACGGCGTCCCTCCCCGAGTATGAGCGTCTCAGGGATCAGGCCCGCACGATCAAGGAGGACGCCATTGATCGACTCCCGGAACTCATCGACGAGTTGCGAGCCACCGTCGAGGCCAACGGTGGGACCGTCTATCTCGCCGATGACGCCGCGGATGCGACCGCGTACATCCGCGAGGTCGTCGCCGAGCGTGAGGCCGACCGACTCATCAAGTCGAAGTCGATGACCTCCGAGGAAATCGAGGTCAACGAGGCGCTTGCGGCCGACGGCGTCGATGTCGTCGAGACCGACCTTGGCGAGTGGGTACTTCAGGTCGCCGATGAGACGCCTTCGCACATCGTCGCCCCAGCCATCCACAAGTCTCGTGATGAGATTGCCGAGCTCTTTGCGGACGCGTTCGACCCCGAGGCGGAGCTTGAGACGGCCGAGGACCTGACCGCCTTTGCGCGCGACCGTCTCGGTGACCTCATCGAAGGGGCCGACGTCGGCATGACAGGAGCGAATTTCATTGCTGCTGACTCCGGGACGATGGCGCTGGTCACGAGCGAGGGTAACGCACGTAAGACTGTCGCCGCCACGGACACCCACATCGCAGTCGCTGGTGTCGAGAAGATTGTTCCGAGCGTCGAGGACATCGCCCCCTTTGTCGAGCTGATCGGCCGTTCGGGCACCGGCCAGGACATCACCTCCTACGTGTCGATGCTAACACCACCGGTCGACTCGCCGGTGCCGGACTTCGACGCCGATGATCGGCCGCTTGACGCCGACACCGACCGTTTGTTTCACCTCGTGTTACTCGACAACGGCCGGATGGACCTCCGCGAGGACGACGACCTTCGAGAGACGTTATATTGTATCCGGTGTTCGGCCTGCTCGAACGCGTGTGGGAACTTCCAGAGTGTTGGCGGGCACGTCTTCGGCGGTGAGACCTACTCGGGGGGCATCGCGACCGGCTGGGAAGCAGGCGTTGAGAGCCTCGAATCGACCGCCGCGTTTAACGATCTCTGCACGGGCTGCTCGCGGTGTGTGCCGGCCTGTCCGGTCAAGATCGACATCCCGTGGATTAACACCGTCGTCCGCGACCGGCTCAACCGCAAGAAGGCTGACCCGGAGGCTCTCGGATGGGTCTACGATGAACTTGTTCCTGACGAGGAACCAGGTGGCCTGTCGTTGCAAAAACGCCTCGCGGGGAACTTCCGGACACTCGCACAGCTCGGATCGGCCACCGCCCCCCTCTCGAACTGGCTGGCTAACGCCTCTCCTGTTCGGCTGGTGATGGAGGCGGTTGCCGACTTTGATCGCCGGCGCGATCTCCCGACATTCGCCCGAGAGGACTTCTATCAGTGGTTCAAGTCACGCGACGGGGCGGCGGTTGATCCGGCCGATGCTGCCCGGACAGTTGTCCTTTATCCTGATACTTACACCCGGTATATCGCCCCCGAACGCGGGAAGGCAGCGGTGCGCGTACTCGAAGCACTCGATATCCACGTTCGTGTGCCGGATCTGCCCGGGAGCGGCCGACCCCCGCTTTCACAGGGAATGATCGCGACCGCCGAGCGACAGGCCGAGGCTGTGGCAGACGCGCTTCAGCCACACCTTGTGGCCGACCGTGATGTGGTCGTTATTGAGCCGAGTGATGCGGCGATGTTCCGCTCGGCGTATCGTCGACTGCTTGATGAGGAGGTCTTTGAGGCGATCCGGGCACAGAGCTATGAAATCATGGAGTACGTCTACGGGCTGCTTGAGACCGGGAGCGACGCCGATGCGCTGGCGACACCACCGGCTGACGATCCTGGTGTGGCGTATCACCCGCACTGTCAGGCCCGAACGATCGATGTCGCCGAGTATACCACAGCCGTGCTCGAATCGACCGGCTATAACGTGCGGACCTCCGACACCGAATGCTGTGGTATGGCGGGCTCCTTCGGGTATAAATCCGAGTATTATGAGCTCAGCATGGATGTCGGCGAACCGCTCAAAGAGCAGTTCGGTGGCACTGACCGTACCGTTGTTGCACCGGGCATCTCCTGTTCGGATCAACTTGAGGCACTCCTGAATCGCTCGGCCCGGCACCCGATCGAACTGCTCGCCCCGTAGTCCGGTCTCGACACGCACAAGCCGGCCCGGCGATCATCGTCTGACGATGACCGCCGTGTCACGACTGAGGGGGTGTCGATGACCAAGGGTACCTACACCCTCGTGTTGTCCGTGCCGACGTCAATCACCATCACCGTTGGGGCGCTCGGCGAGCGCACGTTCCCGGCTGGCTGGTACGCCTATACGGGGAGCGCCTTCGGCCCTGGCGGCTTTTCGCGTATTGATCGCCACCGCGAGCTCGCTGCCGGCGAACGTGATACCCGCCACTGGCACATCGATTATCTCCTCGGCTCTCCCGATGTCACGCTTGAGACCGTCTTTCGCTCGCCGGGGGCTGACCGCGAATGTGCCATCGCACAGGCGCTCCCGGGCGAGCCGATCGCCGCCTTTGGTGCCTCCGACTGTCGCTGTGACTCCCATCTGACACACGTCGAGACCCGGGATGTCCTCGTTGACGCTCTTGCTGACGCACACGACGAGCGCGAGTAACCGAATCCCCTGACAGATCGTCCGCTCGCCGCTAGTCAGTGCTCAACGACCGGCGAGCGATCCTCGGTCACCATCGCCAGGACCTCATCGAAGAAATCGAGTGAGTCGTTTGGTCCCGGATTCGCTTCGGGGTGGTACTGACGCGTAATGATGTCGTACTCGTTACTATCGAGCCCCTCGGAGGTGTCGTCGTTGACGTTCTTCTGGGTCACCGAGAGCACGTCACCGGGGTCGTCGACCGCGTAGCCGTGATTCTGGGTCGTCATGACGACGCGCTCGCTTCGGAGGTCCATCACCGGCTGATTGACACCGCGATGACCGAAGCTCATCTTTGTCGTTGAGCCACCAAGTGCGTTGGCGACGACCTGCTGTCCGAGACAGATCCCGGCAATGGGCATCTCGCCGGTGT
>CAZFMU010000180.1:0-3917 GCA_964520165.1 uncultured Salinarchaeum sp.
ACGCAGCGGTCCTCGAAGAGGTGGCAGACGAGTGTACGACCGCCGCGGTCGTCGGAGGTGGCGAGACGGCACGACAGTACATCGACGTCGCCCGCAAACTGGGCGCAAACGAGATGGAGCTCGACGAGATCGGCATCGCCGCGACCCGACTCAACGCCCGGCTGTTGGTGGCCGCACTCGACGAGCAGAGCGTACGGACACCGCCAGCCGACTACGAGGCGGCCGCGGACGTGTTGCGTGCTGGTGACATCGCGGTGATGGGCGGCGTCGTTCCCGCACAGACGACCGACGCCGTCGCCGCAGCCTTGGCTGAGTATGTCAACGCCGATCTCCTCGTCTACGCGACCTCGGTGAGCGGCGTCTACACCGCAGACCCCGATAAGGACGGCGACGCCGAGCGCGTTCCACGACTCACGCCGAATGAGCTCGTTGACCTCATCGCCGACATCGAAATGACCGCTGGTGCGAAGGCCCCGGTTGACCTCCTAGCGGCGAAGGTACTCCAGCGGTCGGGACTTCACGCCGTCGTCGTTGACGGAACCGATCCGGAGCGGATCCGTGAGGCCATCGTTGAGGGCACCCACCGGGGAACCGAGATCGTCCCCGAGGACGCAGCCGAGTTACCATCACTCACAGGGGGAGGCACCTGACATGCCAAACGAGCTTCAGCCGGCGGACGACCCGTATGCGATGGAAAGCGACGAGCAACACGCCTTCTGGGCCGACGCCGTCGCCGACCGGATCGAACGACGCGATCCTGACGAGCCGATCGTAATCAAAGGCGGCATCTCGCCGTCGGGGATCCCCCACCTCGGTAACGCAAACGAGCTCGTCTTGGGGTACTTCGTTGCAGAGGTCCTCCGTGAGCGGGGATACAGCGTCAGGCAGGTGTTTACCGCCGACGATCGCGATCCGCTCCGCAGCCTCCCGCGTAAGCTTGCCGACCTTGAGGGCAACATCGTCGATCTTGGTGACGTTGACGCCGGCGCCCTCGGACGAAACCTTGGTGTTCCGTATACCGATATTCCGGATCCGTTTGGCTGCTGTGACTCCTATGGGGCACACTTCTCGAAGCTCATCACCGGGATGGCAGACGCTCTTGATATCCCGGTTGAGCTCGTCTCGAACACCGAGCGCTACGAAGCGGGCGACTTCGAGGCGGCGACTGCGTTCTTACTTGAGCACCGTGAGACGGCACGCGAACTGCTCGCGGACTACCAAGCGGGCGTCGATGAACACTACGTCCCGTTTAATCCGATCTGTGCGAACTGCGGCAAGATCACCGAGACGGTAACCGATATCGACCTCGACGCCGGGACCGTCGAGTATCGGTGTACGGATATGGAAGCCGGCGATCGCGTCATCGAAGGCTGCGGGCACGAGGGCACGGCAACGCTCCGGGAGGGCAAGCTCCCATGGCGGTTCGAGTGGGTCGCCCAGTGGGAGCTCCTCGGGGTCGACTTCGAGCCATTTGGAAAGGATCACGCGGAGGGCTCCTGGCCGAGCGGAGTCGACATCGCCCGGTCGCTCTTCGAAATCGAACCGCCGGTACCAATGGCCTACGAGTGGTTCACGCTTGAGGGCGCACCGTTTTCCTCCTCCGAAGGGAACGTCGTCCTCGTTCAGGAGGCGCTCAAGTTGGTCGAGCCGGAGGTGCTACGGTACTTCTTTGCCACGGACCCAACCCGCGCCCGGGACTTCTCGATCGAGCGGATTGACCAGCTGGTCGACGAGTTCGACCGACTAGAGGCGATCTACTTCGGGCGCGAGTCGGCAACGCCGACCCAGGAAGCCTTTGCCGAGCGCGTCTATCCGTTCCTCGTCGACGAGGTCGACCCTGACCGGGTGCGAATTCCTTACTCGTTTGCAGCTGTTCTCGGAATGACCAGCGATCCGGCGCTGCGCGAGGACATTGCCAAGCGCGAGGGGCATATCCCGGCGGACGCGGATCCGGCAGTCGTCGAAGCTGCCCTCGAGCGGGTCGATCGGGCGCGACGGTGGGCACGGCAGGTTGACAACGAGTACAACTACGAGCTCAAGCGGACAGACCGGCCAGCGGTATCTATCGATGAGCCGACGGCCACAGCACTTGATGAAGTCGCCGCGTTCATCGAAGCCAATGACGACCCAGAGGCAATTCAGGGTGAGATTTACGAGGCCGCTCGACGCCACGACATTGACGTTGGTGAGTTCTTCGCGACAGGTTATCGGCTGTTCTTCGATAAGGAGGAGGGCCCGAAGTTAGGGCCCTTCCTCGCGAAACTCGACGAGCAGTTCGTGGTCGACCGGTTGCGTCGCAAGCGGTAACTCAGTAGGTCGGTGACTCCTCAGGGACTCCGGCCCGAGCATTCGCCGCCCGTGCAAGAACGAACAGACAGTCCGAGAGTCGATTGAGATACACGATCGCATTCTCGTTAACGGGATCGTCGGTGACGAAGGCAACGGCTCGGCGTTCGGCCCGGCGGCAGACGGCCCGAGCGTGGTGAAGCTGTGCTCCATCGTCGCTTCCACCCGGCAGGACAAACGAGTCAAGTGGATCAAGTTCCGCCTGGAAGTCGTCGATCCATTCTTCGACGGTATCGATTCGGTCCTCGGTGATCCGAGGCGTATCGTCGTCGGGATCGGGGTTGGCGAATTCAGCTTGCACCACGTGGAGGTGGTTCTGGATGCGCGCGAGAACATCATCGATATCGTCGTGGCCGGTCGGTCGGATGACGCCGATCATGGCGTTGAGTTCATCGACGGTACCGTAGGCCTCGATCCGACCACTCGTCTTAGCGATCCGCGTGCCGTCCATCAGGTCGGTCATGCCCTCGTCACCACGGCCGGTGTAGATCTTCATACCACAGCTAAGGGAGCCGGCGGTATAAACCCGCACGCTCGAAGAACCCGGCAGAGTGACGGCAGGACCGGTATTTTGATACCGAATGGCATGTGCAATGCGGATATGCCATCGGAGCTGTACTGTCCAGAATGTGACGACGAGCGGCCATTCGAGTTGACCGCCTTCACGTCGATCGATCTCGGCGAGAAACGCAAACTACGGTGCGCTGAGTGCGGATATGAACGCGTTCGCGTTGGCGAAATCGACTCCGTTGAAGCCGGGGCGTGAGCGGAGCCGAACCGTCAGACAGCCTCAGGGCCGCGCTTTCCGGTTCGAATCTGGTAGGCGTCGTCAACCGGGACGATGAAGACCTTGCCGTCACCGGGTTCGCCCGTCCTGGCACCCTCGCCGATCGCCTCGATGACGTCCTCGGTCGGCACGTCATTGACAACGCACTCGATTTTCACCTTCTGGTGCAGGTCGATCGTATAGGACTCACCGCGCCATTGACCCTGCTTTTCCTGCTGTGAGCCGCGGCCGGACACGTTTGAAACGGTGATGGACTGCACGCCCGTCTCGACTAGTTCGCGCTTGACATCGGCGAGGCGGTCCGGACGAATAAAGGCCATCACCAGGTCGATCTTGTCGGGATCGTGCGTGCCGCCGTCAGCGCGGACCACATCAAGACCGCCGTCGGTCGCAACCTCCGGCTGCCCGAACTCGGGGTAGGTCTCGACGCCGTGTTCGGCGAGATCAAGTCCGTCGCGCTCGTGATCGGGATCGACACGCGCCTGGCCGGCGGCCTTAAATGCGCCCCAGACGAGCGCAGTCGCCGTTACCGTCCACGCGGTGATGACGGCAACGCCGACGAACTGGGCGATAAACGCATTCGCGATTGAGGTCCCGAGGTCGGCTGCGACAAAGGGGTACGCGAGAGCACCGAGGACACCGGCACTCCCGTGAACCGGGAAGACCGCACATACGTCGTCGATCTTGAGCCGTTGTTCGACGAACTCAAAGACAATCGGGAGCTGTGCCCCCGCCAGTAGGCCGACGACTAGGGCGCCCCACCACGTTGCCGCGTCGGGAATTG
>CAZFMU010000181.1:0-3887 GCA_964520165.1 uncultured Salinarchaeum sp.
CCCACCACCGGTCACGATCAAGCAGCCCACCGCGCAGATACAGGACGGTATCGACGTCCGGACACACAATGAGCCCACCGACCTCGACATCATCGCCTGTGTTTGCGATGACCGTCGTGGTGCTGGCGTCAAAGGCGTCCGTTCGTTCGAGCCCGGTGAGAAGCTTGGGGGTACCCGTTCCACCGGCAAGAAACGTCGTCATATCGTGTCTGTGGGATTCGAGCCCCCTGGGTGATCCGGTTTGTGCTGGCTCACTCGAGCCACTCGGCGAAAGTGCCCTCAAGCAGCGTGTTGCGCTGGCGATCAAAGTACGCCTGTTGGGCGGTGAAGATGGCCTCCTTGAGGTCGGCCCCGTCGGCGACGGCCTGACGAGCGCGTTCGCGCTTCCAGGCGGCGGGATTGGTCCCGTGATCGACGCGTCGTCGGAGCGGATGGAGGTACCGTTCGACGGCCCCCTCCGGGACGCCGGCCGACCGCAAGCCATCGCGCGCGTGAGCAAGAAGATCATCGAAGAGTCGCTCGTCGTCGGTGGTCTCAATCCCGTCGTTCGTGAGCCAGACGAGATCGGCATCGAGGCCGTCGTGCATCGCCCGGTAGAAGTTTCGACGGGCGCTGTGCCAGTCGAGGTCGGCGATTGGGTGTTCGACCCGCGGGAGTGACTCCATCAGACCGGCGAAGGCCGCCTGCATCGCAATCGTATCCTGGACCGTCGGCTGGCCTGGCAGGAGTCGGAACTCAATGCGGGCATTCGCAGCCGACCGGGATGGGCCGTCGAAGACCGGCCGGATCCATCGCCAGTACGTGCCGTGCTTGTGCCGGAAGTGCGCAAACTTGTCGTCGAACCGGGCGGATTCATCCGAGACGACCGGCACGAGTGGTGGATCGTTCGCAATCCGCTCGACCGCCTCGTAGACACTGTCGAGATCTCCGGGGAAGCGGACCTTCCCCTTCGGCGTGCTCGGGTCGTTTAGTACTGTCTCGAAGACGGCGATCCGGTGTTCGTCCCATCCGTCCGCGAGCGCTTCGGCCGCGGTCGTTCCCTTGTCATAGAGGCTCGGGGGGAAAAACGGCGAGTTTGCCCCCAACGCGAGAAGCGGTCCGGCGATCCGTAGTGCGTAATTGAAGTACGTCGGCAGGTCATCGGCCTGTGGCACCTGGTAGTGTGGCTGGATCGATGTGATCAGGCTCTCGGGCATCACTGTGTCCGCGTCGAGGGTGACGTGCGGGGCCTTGAGATGCAGCCCGACCGGCATCTCCGCGTTGGCCATCGCGTGATACCGCGCCGAGTCGGACATATTCATCGCGATCGTCGTGTTGTCGGCCGTTGCCGTCGAGGTCAGGTACTCCTGTGCGGTCTCTCCCTCCGGTGGGATGACCCAGAGGCCGTCGCTGATCAACCGCATCCCGTGTGGACGCGTACAGCCCAGGGCGGCGGCAAGTCGGGCTTTGACCTCCGACTGCTGGGCCTGGAGTCCGTGGGCGTTGAACGGCTGGGGACTCGTGCGCATCTCGGCGTTGTGCAGCCCCAACTCCTTTTCCATCCCAATCATCGACAGGAGTCGCCGCGGGACTCGCGCGAGTCGGCCGGCCTGCCCCGGTGGCGTCCGTCCGCCGTCATCGTCAGACTCCGTGATCGCGTAAAACTCATATTCGAGCCCGAGGTTCGCCTGTGGATTATCAAAGGTTCCGTCGGCGAGCTCGGATTTGATCAACTCGACCTCGTCGGCCACCCGGCGCTGGAATGCCGCTGGATCCGTTTCGAGGGCCGTCTGGACGCGGTCGACAATCTCCACGTCGGCCATGTACCCTGCTCTGTGGGCCGGGGGGTCAAAAAGCGTGCCCTACTCGATGCTCTTAAAACGGGAGAAGTGCGCGCAACCGCCCGATCACGCCCGCCGATCGCTCGCGTTGCTGTTCGAAGACGCCGTGCAGCTCGTTGAGAAACTCCTGTCGGGTGTCAAATTGCTCCTGATTTGTCCGTTCGATAGCGGTTCGCACGGGCATCGTCCGGCCCCCCGGTTCGTATGGCACCTCCGTATCGCCGAAGTACTCGATCAATGCCGATGCGGTGGTCGGAAAGGTCACCTCCGGGTCGTCTAGGCGGGCATCGACGGCGGCGATTCCAAACTCGACGACATCAATATCGGCGCCGTCATCGGATGGCGGTCTCACTCCCATCGGTTTGTTGGCCCTATTCTCGCAGCACACTCTTCAACGCCACGCCATCGACGTGGCTCACCACTCCGGTCGTGGCGGCACGGCGGCAAGTGTCCGAAGGCCGATCGTTCGTCCGGCCCGATCGAACGCAGCGATGTCGCTGCGCGTCCATGGTGGCACGGCGATGATAACGACCTCATGCAGGTCGTCGCTGGCGGAGACGCCCAGCCGTCCGTTCGGATGTGAGAGAAACCGACCCTGGGTCTGGCCGTGTGGAATCGTCACGTCAACGCCGAAGACGGCATCTACTGCTCGCTCGTCTGTCGGTACATACAGATCAGTAAATACCGGCGTCTCCGGACTGAGGGCGGACCAGTCGGCCGTCGCATCCTCGGGGGTGAGCTCGCCCGCTGGTGTGACGGTCAATGCTGCCGATACCGACGACGGTTCGCGCCGCTCTGCGAGCTCAAGCAACGCGTCAACGAGCCCCTCCGTGAGATACACCGTCTCGATCACGGGTGTGGGGTAGCCTGTCGCGTTCCGGTTGTCTTTGCCGTTCCGCTCCGGGGAAGCCCGGTCATTGGGTCCCCGCCATCACGACCGCCCGACGACCCCGTCGACAGCCTCGCGGATCCACGATTCAACGAGCTGCGGTGACCGTCGTCGTGACCCAGCCAGCGCATCCGAGAGCGCGCCGGTCGCCCCCGAGAGAACAGGCTCACCGTGTCCAACCAGGATCCGATCGGGTGTGACCCCAGACAACGCTGCCCGTGGCGGCGTCAACCGGAGCATTGGGTGGACGCCCAGTCGCTCGTCCTCCGCAAGGAAGTATCCCGCCGTCCCGAGCGCCTCCGGGACGACCAGCGTCTCATCGTCGTACAGCGCTGTTTCGTGCCAGACCGGCGTCTGGTACACCGGGCGGGTCTCGAATCCGGCGATCGATCCCTCGAACCACTCGATCGGGGCGTCGATCTCGGTGGCAACCCCAGACATGCCTCGCGGAAGATACACCGGCGCATCATACCGTTCGGCGAACCGATCGGCGTCGCGCGTGTGTCGGTCCAACAAGATGATGACCCCAGTGATCGTCGGCAGGTCTTCGAACATGGTGTCGGGGTCAGACACGTTGACGGGATCGATCAGCCACGTCTCGCCGTCGCGTTTGAGCGCGTGACTCGCCCGCTGCATGGTCTCATCGGGGTTCGCAATCCAGGTCCGCCCACCCTTGAAGTCGATAACCTGTGGCCCTGTTTGTGTCATGGGTGCTTCTATCACTCCGACGATTGTAGCCGTTCCGTGTCGATTTCGATGCCTGGCGGACTCACAATCAGAAACGACCGGAAGTGCACGAGCCTCCCCCCGGCATCACGAATGTCCGGGGCGAAGCCGGCTGCTAACTCGGTGAGGTCACCGTCGATCTCAAGAACCAACACGTTGCCGGCGCCGACGAGTTCGATGTATTCCTGTGGCTCAGTCGTTCCATCGAGAATTTCGAGAATTACCCGGCCGCTCGGCCGCTCTTCGTCGGCCTCCTCCTCGTCGATCATGTCCTCGACCGCCCGGAGGTCCAGCCCGAAGTCGCTCACGACTGTTCCTTTGATAGCCGCATAGAAAACTCCCCCGGCGAATCTGCCGACGACAAAGACAGATTTATGTGTGCGTCGCCGATCGATACGGATACAATGTCTACGCACGACGCCTCTGACACCCGTCAGGGGGATCGAGTTCTT
>CAZFMU010000182.1:0-3864 GCA_964520165.1 uncultured Salinarchaeum sp.
TCCGGGAGAACATCTACGAGTTCGACGAGGCCAAACGCGCCGAGTACGGCATCGAGACTCTCCCCGAAAATCTCGGCGAGGCCGTCGATGCACTCGAAGCCAACCCGACAGTCCAGCAGGCGCTGGGTGACCATGTCGCCGAGAAGTTTATCGAAGCGAAGCAGACCGAGTTCCGCGAGTACCAACAGACGGTCTCTCAGTGGGAACTTGACCGCTATATGGAGACGTTCTGAGCAAGCAAGACCACGCGTGTCGGTCACGCAGTAACGAGGCGGTGTCTGATTCTCTATCCGATCACCGATCAATTGTCTACGTTAATGCGTAAATATTTGTTTGATCGTAAACTTAACACCCCAGGTAACCCCATAGACACGTGATGGCGTACGAGTATCTCGACGCAGAGCTTGTCAACGAACTTCTCACCGACGGTCGGTCAAGCATGCGCAGTCTCGCGGAGACACTCGACGTGTCGGTCACGACCGTCTCAAACCACCTTGGTCGGCTCGAAGACGAAGAGGTCATTCGAGAGTACGTGCCGGTGATCGATTACGACGAGGTCGGTTACGACGTTACTGCAGTGCTTCAGTTGAAAGTCGAAGGGGGATCGATTCCGGAGTTGACGGCGCGGCTCAAGGAGCACCGACAGATGGTGAGTGTGTATGAAATCACGGGCAACTACGATATCCTCGCGCTTGGGAAGTTCAAGGATACCGATGATATGAACGACCAGATCAAGACCGTTCTGACCGACCCGGTTGTCGCCGAGGCCAACACGAGTGTCGTCCTTGAGACGGCCGCTGAGTTCGAACAGTTCGATCTTGAGACAGGATAGTCCGGAGAGTTATGACCGAAGCCGGCACCAGTGGGTCAGCGTGACGATTTCGTTCAGCGACCTTCGTGTTGGGACGTACTGTCTCCGACAACTCTACTATCGTCGCCAGGAGTCCGATCGGACGCCGCCGCCGAACGTCACCGCCCGACGCTCGCTCGCGTTCCGGTATCCGGAGATTATCGATCGATCGCCGGCGGCGTTGACCGATCTTCCGTTCGCCGCTCCGGCGAAAACGGTTCAAACACGGCTGCGACGGGCACAGGAGCGATTCGACGCCTGGGAGCAGTTGGCGGATCCGCCAATGCGCGATGTCTTCCTCGCCGGCGATGAGTGTCACGGGGTCGCCAGAAAGCTTCTTGAAGCGCCACTCAGGCCGGTCGTCGTCTCACCCGGCAAACCACCTGGCGAGGACGTCTGGACGACTCACGCCGTTCAAGCGGTCGCAACCGCCAGAGCACTCGAAGACGAACGAGACGTGTCGGTATCGACCGCCTTCGTCGAATATCCCGCGTATGGGAGTATTCGTCGTGTACCGATAACACCCGAGCGACAGCTTGCTTACCGGCGCGTGCTACACGCCGTCGAAACGCTCGGATCGCCGCCACCGCGCCGCCAGACCGGCGCAAAGTGTGAGCCCTGTCAGTATCGTGATCGCTGTGGCGTAGCCATTGACACGATCAAGAAGTCCACAACGGCTGACTGAGCGCCATCTAGTGCTCGGCTAGCCACGTCTCGACAGCGTCGGCGTGGGCACCGCGGCGATGAATGACGCCCCGTGTCGGGTCGACCACCGTACTCTCGGTTCCTGGCGTGTGACCGTCGTCGATGATGACTGCGACCGCATCACGAAGCGACGGCGCGAGCTCGGTCGGATCGGTGACACTCCCGGCTCCGCTACGATTGGCACTCGTAGCTGTAATCGGACTGGTCGCCTCAAGTAACTCAAGGGCAAGACTGTGATCCGGAATACGAATACCCACCCGGTCGCGGCCGGCTGTGAGGAGAGACGGAAGCGGTGATCGCCGCTTACAGACCACCGTTACTGGTCCTGGGAGGAATCGCTCGATGAACGCCCGGTCGTGATCGCTCAGATGAGCATACCGGGCCGCACGCTCGACATCTGGGACTCCGATCGACAACGGGTTGTCATGGGATCGGCCCTTGACGGTGAACACACGTTCGACGGCCGTCGGATCAAGTGCGTTAGCTCCGAGACCATAGACCGTCTCGGTGGGATACACCACTAGCTCACCGCGGTCAATCGCGGCGGCAGCGGCGTCGATGTCGGCGCCGGTCATACTTATAGCCTGAAGCGGGCGGCCGGCAAACGCTTGGCGGTCGGATCAGGCCGTTGCACGGGTACGCAGGGTCTCGATACGAGGGAGTGAGTCAAGACCAGCACGGACGACAGTCGCAAAAACGGCTGTCGTGTCAGGATCTGGACGATCGCCGCTCAAGAGCTCCTCAACGTCGAGTTCGTCGGCCAGCCACGCCCGTCCATCGGCGATGGCCGACCGGATGAGCCACGCTGGCGGGCCGCCAACGACAAGCAACGCACGACTCGGCTGAACGATGCCCGGGGTCGCGGTCTGTTTGCCGCGGGTGGCCTTGCGGGTGACGACTTCAACCGCCTGAATGGCACTGCTTGTATCGACATCTTGCGTCGTCGAAAACAGGCCGAGTCCGAATCGGGACTGCTCCTCGATGACTTTCTGCTCTGCGTATCCGATAGTTGCGTACGTGCCATCACGCCCGAGGATCCGGCCGATATCGGCGGCATCGATAACGCGCTGTGAGGCCGTCTCGCCATCGGGGTCGGCGAAGGTCGCCGCGATCCGCTCGGCGATGATATCGTTGAGGCGTCCCGTTGCCGTCGGCATGGACTCACCGGAGCGCAGCCAGGCGGCACTGTCAAAACCGATGATTGCATCCACTGCTCCCTCAAGTCGATCAAGCGATCGGATCGCCGCCGTCGCTCTTGTGGCGTCCGTAGAGTCGCCAGTTCGTTGCTTGTCTGGAGCCGACTGGAAAGCGGCGTGATCGGTAACGAGTGGGTCGCGGTCAGGAGGACCGGGTAACACGCCGAACGCATAGACTGGGTGTTCATAGAGGTGTGTGAGTTCGGCTGCCAGTGCTGGTGTAGCGCCGCCACCGGTTCCACCGCCCAGTCCGGTGACAAGGAGAAAGGCCTCGGCGGTTCCCGGCCGCCCGGCGTCCAGCTCGCGACACAGCTCCGTGGCATGGTCAGTCCCAAGTGCGAACCCTCGTTCGATATCACCGACAAGTCCCGGGCCGTCAACGCCGTCACCGAACCGATGCCGGCGATCGGCCGGGACGGATTCGAGGCCGTCAAGAGTCGTCCGGTCGGTATCAAAACAGGCCACGGCGTGGACGAATGACCGATCGGCGTGGATCTGGTGGATCCGGTCGACGATCCGGGCCCCCGCGCCACCGAGTCCAATGAAGTACACCCGCATACGAGAGGATTACACACCCGACCGTATGTATGCATCTGCTGATCGCCGTTGACGGATCAGACACCCAGGGGCGAGCGCTTCCTGACTGAGAGATCGCCCTGCACTATTTATTATCCCGGCCGGTAACCATGCGACAGTAGCGATGGTTCGCCGATACGATCACGGCCAGGTCAGAGAGTTCTGGCAACACGCCTGGGAGCGCGAGTCGGTCTACGAGCTCCCAGCAGACGCGACGGACCCGACGTACGTGCTCGGGATGTTTCCCTACACGTCCGGATCGTTGCACATGGGACACGTCCGGAACTACGCGGTGACGGACGCTTACGCGCGGTATCGCCGCATGCAGGGCGATGATGTTCTCCATCCGATGGGGTGGGACGCCTTTGGACTGCCAGCGGAGAATGCCGCGCTTGAGCGGATGAGCGACCCGGAGTCCTGGACGCGGGCGTGTATCGAACGGATGCGCGAGGACATGGAAGCGATGGGGCTGGGGTATGACTGGTCGCGCGAGGTAACCACCTGCGAGCCGGAGTATTACCGGTGGAACCAGTGGCT
>CAZFMU010000183.1:0-3863 GCA_964520165.1 uncultured Salinarchaeum sp.
CGAGACCGGCTCCTCGACGATGCCCCACAAGGTCAACCCGATCGACTTCGAGAACAGCGAGGGTAACCTCGCGAAGGCCAACGCCGATCTTGCGTTTCTCGCCGATTCGATCACGACCTCACGGCTCCAGCGAGACCTCTCTGATTCGACCGTTAAGCGGACCATTGGGGCCGCATTCGGGCACTGCCTGATTGGCTACCAGAAGGCCAACGACGGTGTTGCGAGTGTCGTTCCCAACGAGACGGTGATCACACAGGATCTTGAGGATCACCCCGAGGTGATCGGCGAGGCGATTCAGACCATCCTCCGCCGGGAGGGCCATGAGGACGCCTACGAGCGACTCAAGGCTCACACACGTGGCGAGACGACCGTGACCCTTGAGGACTTTCGGTCGTTTATCGCCGAGTTGGATGTGCCACCGTCGGTCACAGAAGAACTCATGGCGCTCGATCCGGCCTCCTACACGGGTCGCGGGGCAAAACTCGTCGACGCTCTTAACAGTCGTTGAAAACACAGACGGGGCACTTAGCACTGACCAACTGATTAGCCGTGAGCCGGCATGCTACCACCGTCCGCACCGACCAACGAAATCGTATTCACAACAACCGCTAACGAGTAGTCAGCAGAATCGCTCGATCGCCGTCGTGAGGCTCTCGGCGGCGTCATATAGTGCGTCAATGGTGACGTACTCCCGCTCGGCGTGTGCCACCGGCCCGACTTCGTCGGTGAGGTCCCCCGGTCCGAAGATGATCGTTGGTGCGACCGCCGCGAAATATGACGCCTCTGTTGCCGCCCCGAATGGCCGGACGGACCCGCCACTGGCGGCCACCATTGTCTCGACGATCCGGTCTTTGGGATCCGTTTCGAAGGCTTCGAGAAACGGTGTTTCCTCGTTTGCCAGCCAGATGTCGACGCCAACCGAGTCGGGAACGGCCTCGCGTATGTGTGTCTCAAAGGCCGTCGCGAACCGCTCGGTCGTCTCCGGCGGGACGCTCCGCCGGTCGACGGTGATCCGACACGCCGCCGGCACTTGGTTGATCGCATCGCCGCCGTCGATCCGTGTCGGGGTCAGTGTCGGTGCGCCGAGGGTATCGTGCTCGCCCGGCCCATGTCGGTCGTCGAAGGTTTCGAGCGCGGCGAGCGCGTCGGCGGCGGCAGCAACAGCGTTGCGCCCGGCGCCCGGATTCGCGGCGTGGGCGGCTTCACCCGTCAGGCGGATCTCGCCAGAGATCAGGCCACGGGCGGCGTTACAAACATCCAGCCCGGTTGGCTCTCCGACGATCACCGCATCGGCGTTTAGTCCGTCGACTAAAGCGGCCGCGCCTGTCTGGTCGGTCTCTTCGTCAGGTGTCACGGCAAGCGTCACTCGACCGTCGTCAACGTTGGCGTCGAGAAACGCCGCGAGCAGTGCTGCGAGCGGTCCCTTCGCGTCACAGGCACCTCGCCCCCGAACGACAGCTGCCTTGTCGTCGCTGTCGGGGACTGTCTGCGCTCGCTCGTAGGGAACATGTGGCGGTACGGTATCGATATGTGTGTTCAACACGAGATGGGGCCTTCCCTCGCCTCGACTGGCGAGGATGTTCCCGGCGGTGTCGACACGGGCCTCGATGCCAGCGTCTGTGAGCGTCTCTACGAGGAGGTCCCGCATTGCCGTGACATCCTCGTGGGAGGGCGTCTTGACCGCTTGACGGTGAAACGCCTCAAGATCGATCGCGTCAGGCATCATCACCGACCTCCTGGGCGAGGCCGATCGACGGCATCCAACGACTCGATGCCAGAAGCCTCTCGCTCGACACGGGTGACATCCTCAATCGACTCCCGACGCCGCACGACTGTTCCGTCGATGGTTACCTCCGCCGGCCGCGGTTGTGAGTGGAACTGGCTGGCGAGTTCGTACCCGTAGGCCCCGGCATTGCCGATCGCCAGGATCTCATCGCGTTCCGGTCGGGCGATCGGCCGATCGGTCGCGAACACGTCAGCACTGGTACAGCAGGGTCCCCCGATTGAGGCCTCGATAGCCTCGCGGTCGGGGGCGCTTACGTTCCGGATCGGGTGATATGAGCCGAACATTGCCGGTCGGACAAGCGTCGCGATCGACGCATCGACTCCGACAACCGTCGTTTCGGGCGCTTCTTTGACCGTATTGACCGTCGTGAGAATGAGTTCGGCGTCGGCGACGATGTACCGACCGGGTTCGAGCTTGAGCGTCGGGTCAATGTCCCCAACGGCCTCCCGGACGCGCTCGCCGACGGTCTGCATGTCGAGCGGCTCGGTCTCCTCACGGTAGGGAACCCCAAATCCTCCGCCAACATCGAGGAACTCTAGATCGTCCACCTCGCGAGCCAACTTGGCAACCTTCGCGATTGCGTCACAGTGTGCCTCAAGATCGTCATGCAGAACGCCACTACCCATGTGGGCGTGAAGCCCGACGATCGTATCGCCGGCTGCCCGACGATCCTCGACGAACGCCGGGACGCGGTCATAGGGAATGCCGAACTTGGCGTCCTTGCCCGTTGCGACCTTCTCGTGGTGTCCCGTCCCGATTCCTGGATTGATGCGGACGGCGATCCGGCCATCGTAGCCGAGGTCCGCGAGCCGCTCGGCCGTGTCGCGGGCCCCTAGCGTGATCGTCATCCCCGGGTGATCTGCCGCCAACTCAACGGCATACTCAAGATCTTCGGTGGGCGGGTTGACGGCGGTATACTGCAGCCGGTCGGGATCAGCGCCAGCGTCGAGTGCCCGCTTGAGTTCGCCAGCGGCAGCACACTCGATTGGCACATCCATCGACACGAGCCGTTCGAGCACGGCCCGGCCGGTGTGGGCCTTCGCCGCATAAAAGACCGTGGCGTCAGGAAAGGCGTCGGCAAACCGCCGGTAGTTCGCCGCCACGCGGTCAGGATCAAGCACGTACAACGGTGTGTCGTGTGTCTCCGCCAGCTCAAGGAGCCGGTCGTGGTCCCAGTCGGCCAGTCGACGCACCGCCGGCGTGTCGGCGTTCCTCTCTGCCATCGACTCCGGTTCGGCGAGCGGGCGATTGAATCTGTTGATCACGGCGAGTCCCCGCAGATGGGGCCGAATCCGGCGAATTTAATCTTCGCGGTGCCGCGACTACGATCATGCGTGTTGGGGTCGTCGGTGCCGGCATGTCCGGACTCACGGTCACGCGGGCGCTCGCCGAGCGGGATGTCGATGTACAGACCTTCGAGGCGCGTGACCGACCAGGTGGGATCGTCTGGAGCCAGACTGTTGATGGTCACGTGCTCGAACTCGGGCCACAGCGACTGCGCGCCACGCCGGGGCTTGAGTCACTCATTGATGACCTGGGACTCCGGGAGCAACTCCGTGTGGGTGACGACGATCAGCCTCTGTATATCTACCGTGACGGCGGGCTATACACCGCACCGCTGTCACTCCGTGAGGCCGTAACGACCGATCTTCTTAGTCTTCGTGGCAAACTCCGGGTGCTCGCCGAGCCCGTTACTGGGGGGATGCGCCCCGGCGACACCGTTGAGGCGTTTTTGACCCGCAAGTTTGGGACCGAGGCGGCCACCCGGTGCTTTGGCCCGCTCTACAGCGGGCTCTACGGCACCGATCCCCAGGAGATGCTCGTTGAGTATTCCCTCGGTCGGGCTCTTGAGAACGCTGGTATCGACGGGAGCATTCTCCTGTGGGCGGCGAAGAAGCTTCTCCAGGGTCGGAGTCCACCCCCGATTTACACCTTCGAGGAGGGGCTTGGCACCCTCTCCCGTCGGCTCTATGACGCCCACAGCGACCGGATCGCCCTTGATGAGCCAGTCGAGACGATCCGCACACAGGCCGATGGCTTTGAGCTTGTGACAAGTGATCGCCGGCGCTACGTTGAT
>CAZFMU010000184.1:0-3839 GCA_964520165.1 uncultured Salinarchaeum sp.
TCGCGACGACGATCAACATCAGGAACATCCGCATCTGGTTGCGCTTGTTGGCCTCCTCCTTGTGGGCATCGACGATCTGGCTTCCCTTCCCGGCGGGAACCGTTCGGACCTTCGGCTCGTTCCCGTCGTCGGGGTTGTGATAGACCAGAACGTCCTGTAGCTCCTCTTTGGGGAGCAGTTGGCTCATCGCCTTCGCGAGCATCGACTTCCCCGTCCCGGGTGAGCCGATCATCATGACGTGACGGCGCTGCTTGGCCGCCTTCACGACGATATCCCGCGCTTGGTCCTGACCGATCACTTGGTCAACCAGCCGATCCGGAATGGGAATTTCGGAGGTGCTCTCGATGTTCAACCCACCGAGCAGGTCGTCATCCTCCTCGGGGTCAAAGCCCTCCTCGATCAGGTGCTCGGGGACCTCCTGGCCGAGGTCGGTTTCCTCAAGGTCCGGAATCTCCTCGATCTCGTCGTCGGGGTCTGGCTCCTCGAAGACGGACTCGTCGTTCGGATCTGGCGTGTCGGCCGCTCCGGCATGAAACAGCCCGGACTGGTCGGTGTCCGGCTGCCCGTCGGCCTCCTCCGATGCACCGGTTGACGGCTCGGGCTCGTCAGCAGCCCCCGACTGACTGGTGTGTTCGTCGGGATCCTCGGTGGGCGTCCCGTCGTCACCAGCCGCGTCGGGCGGCGTGTCCTTCGATTCTCGATCTTCGCTCATGAATATTCTAACTGTACTAAATACAGGCTGCGCGATTGATATACTTTCTCCCCCCGGCGGTCTCCTGACGGCCCCACAAATCGTGGGGTAGCGACGCTCTACTCCTCATTGCGAGCAGGGCGGCGGACGCGCCACACTTATAAATCTCCCCTCGGTCATCCTGCATATGACCCGCGGATTCTACGTCGGGCGCTTCCAGCCGTACCATGGGGGCCACCACGGCGTGATCGAGGAGATTGCCGAATCCGTCGACGAACTCGTCCTCGGAATTGGGAGTGCCGACAAATCACACACTCGCCGCAATCCGTTTACGGCGGGCGAACGGCATGTGATGATCACCCGTGCGCTTGAGGCACTTGATCTGTCGACGTACGTCGTACCGATTGAGGACATCGACCGCAACGCCCTGTGGGTGAGCCATGTCACCAGCCTGTGTCCGCCGTTTGATCTTGTCATCTCGAACAACCCGCTGGTCATCCAGTTGTTTCAGGACGCTGGGTTCGAGGTCCAGACCGGTCCGATCTTCGACCGGAGCCGGTATGAGGGGACCCGGATCCGCGATCTGATCATTGCCGGCGAGCCCTGGGAGCACCTGGTCCCCGACCCGACGGTTGAGGCGATGCATGAGCTCGGTGGCGTCGGCCGACTCCAGCAGGTCGCCGAGAGCGACTCGCTCAACGGCTGACTGCACGAAACGCATACGACCACTCGCGCCCGACAACAGGCTGTGATTACCCTCGCGTCCGACTTCGGAACACCCTATCCCGCGGCTATGCGGGGAGTCATCCTTGATCGCACCGACGGTGCCGCTCGAATCGTCGATGTGGCCCATCAGTTCCCCCGTCAGGATGTCCCTACGGCGGCTTTCTGGCTCCAGGAGGTGCTCCCGTGGTTTCCCCCGGCAGTTCACTGTGCGGTCATCGACCCCGGTGTCGGCACTGATCGGCGCGCAATCGTCCTCCGTGCCGGCTCACACGCGCTGGTTGGTCCCGACAACGGTCTACTCTTCCCGACTGCCCGCCGCCTCGATGGCTCGATCGACGCCTTCGAGATTCGTGGGATGGAACCGGCGAGCAGCACCTTCCACGGCCGGGACGTGTTTGCCCCGGCTGCCGCCGAGGTCGACTTGGTCGGAATTGAGGCCCTCGAGACGTTGTCGATCTTGGAGCCGATCGCGGTCGAGGACTGTGTTGACTACCGTCTTCCGACGCCCGAGATCGACACGACGATCGATCAAGCGACCGCAACCATCCTGGCGGTCGATGACTTTGGCAACGCAATCACCAACGTTCCCGGCGACGCCCTCGGCACCCCCGAACAGTTCGTCGTCGATGGGACGACCGTCCCGTTCGTTCGGAGTTTTGCGCACGTCGACCCCGGAACGGCCCTCGTTACCGTCGGTAGCCACGGGAATCTTGAACTCGCAGTCAACCAAGGACGCGGCACTAATGTCTTTGACGTGCACACCGGGGCGTCGGTGACAATCAAACGACGAGAATAGGGAGTGATCTCGAAAGGGCTGTGGGCGTTACTCGGCGGAGATGACGTCGTCAATCCGGACGATCATTGTCGCGGCCTCGGTCGCCGACTTGACGGCCTCCTGCTTGACGGCTGCCGGATCAAGAACGCCGTGCTCGACGGGATCGGCAACTTCAGCGCTTCGGCCCTCGGCGATCAGCCCGGCCCGACCGCTGGCCTCGTGTTCGGCCCGGAGATCGACCAGCGCGTCGATCGGATCGGCGCCGGAGTTCTCGGCGAGCGTGCGGGGAATGGCGTCAATCGCGTCCGCGAAGGCCCGTACCGAGAGCTGCTTGCGCCCTTCGACGGCGTCGGACTCCGCCCGGATGCGGTCGGCAATGGCGATCTCAGAGGCCCCGGCCCCGGGGACGACGGCGTCCGTCCGCACGGTTGCGGAGACGACATCAAGCGCATCGTTGATCGCGCGCTCAACCTCGTCAACGACGTGTTCGGTGCCACCACGAACGAAGATAGTGACGGCCTCGGCGGCGGCGCCCCCCTCGATGAACGCGAGCTCGTCCTCATCAAAGGTCTCCGTGTGGACCTCTTCGACGAAGCCGAGATCCTCGGCGTCGATATCATCAAGATCGCCAACGCGTGCTGCGCCGGTTGCGTTCGCGACGGCAGTCGCGTCCGATCCGGACAGATCACCAAAGGCGAGGACTCCGTCGCGGGCCAGGTAGGCGGCCACGCGGTCGTCGATCTCCTCGGTCGTGAACACCACATCAACGCCCAGGTCGCGGATCGTCTCCGCGTAGGCCTTGAGTTCCTCTTCCTCGGACTCCATCGCGGCGGTCAGCTGATCAACGCTCTCGACGCTGTACTCGGCGTCGACATCGCCGGTCTTGACGGCGAGTTCGACATCAAGGACGGCGACATCGGCGTCGGTCACGCGCGCGGGCATTGCGTCGTTTGCTGCCTCCTCATCAAGGATGATGCCCTCGACGAGCTCGGTCGCCGCGGAGGACGCTCCAGCCTGAGACTGGACCTTGATGCTGTCACGGTTGGGGTCGGTCTCGTCGCGGACGGTATCGACGGCGTCAACGACGACGCTCGCGAGCCGTTCAGCCGTGACCCCACCGGTTCCCTTCCCGGTCATCGACGACTTGGCGACCTTCAGAAGCACGTCCTCGTCAATCTCGGTCTCGAGTGCAAGCTCTTCGATTGCCTCAGCAGCAATCTCCGCGGCGGTGTGGTACCCTTCGACGATCGTCGTCGGGTGAACATCGTCCTCGAAGAGGTCCTCGGCCTGATCAAGCAGCTGGCCGGTCAGGATGGCAGCTGTGGTCGTCCCATCGCCGATTTCCTCTTCTTGAGTCTCGGCGACCTCGACGATCATGTCGGCAGCTGGATGCTCAATGTCCATCTCGTCGAGAATCGTCGCCCCGTCGTTCGTGATGACGACGTCCCCGTCGTCGGAGACGAGCATCTTGTCCATGCCACGCGGGCCAAGCGTCGTCCGTACTGCCTCGCTTACCGCCTTACCGGCGGAGATGTTCGACTGCCGTGCGTCACGCCCCGATGTCCGTTCGCTGTCCTCGCTGAGAATAAGCATGGGCTGTTCGCCCAGGCGTCGCTGTGCGGATTCTGATTCTGACATAGTCGTCTG
>CAZFMU010000185.1:0-3820 GCA_964520165.1 uncultured Salinarchaeum sp.
AGAACACCACAATGCCGACACTCCAAGTGAGGAGGTTCTTCGTCAGCTGGTTGGCAACGTTCTTCGAGCGGACCTGCCCCGACTCTAACATCGCAAAGCCGGCGTGCATGAAGAAGATCAGAAACGAAACCGTCAGGATCCACGTATCGTTGATTGCCGTCGCGAGCTCGGTGAGTTCGGTAGCCTGGAGTGGAAGCATCATGCTCCATCACCCGCCTGCCGAGCGGACACCGAATGAGGACGAGTAGTGAATGATCGTGCGGTTAATTGCGATATCTTACAGCGTTCGTCTTTCATGCTACGCCATTTGGTTGCGAGTAGACATACATAAGCGTTGTTGAGAACAAACTCCAAAAATAACGTCTATTAGTAGACGAGCGTGAAGAATAATATGGATAGGGTAGTATATAAGGTTGAGAGTCATCCGCGGAAGGACGGGATGTTTCCAGTATTATTGTACAATCGTTCAGCTTGGTCGCTCCGAGCGAGACGGATACCTCGCTCACCGGGCGGATGGCAAACAGGCAGTCGCGGACGATCAGCGGGAACGAATGATAAAAAGAGTGAACTGTCGCAGGCCGGCTCAGAAGGTCTCGAGGTAACGGTCGAGTTCCCACTCGGAGACCTCGGCGACGTACTCGGTGTATTCTGACTCCTTTGCCTCGACGAATTTCTCGGCGACGTGGTCGCCCAGCGCGTCGGTGATAACCTCGTCTGCCTGCAGAGCATCGATTGCCTCGCCAAGATTCCCGGGGAGAGTCTCGATGCCGTACTCGGCGCGCTTGGCCTCGTCGAACTCGTAGATGTTCTCCCGAACGGGATCCGGACAGCTAAGATCGCGCTTGATGCCGTCGAGACCGGCCTTGAGCATGACGGCTAACGCGAGGTATGGGTTGCAGGATGGATCGGGCGACCGCAGTTCGATCCGGCTTGAGGCCGGCGTGCGGGCTGCCGGCTTGCGGATGAGCGCCGAGCGGTTGACGTCGCTCCAGGCGATGTAGATCGGCGCCTCATATCCCGGAACCAGTCGTTTGTATGAGTTGACCGTTGGGTTCGTCACGGCCGCAATCGCCGGCGCGTGTTCAAGAATGCCGGCGAGGAAGCTATAAGCCGTCTCGCTGAGCTTGAACTTGTCATCCGGATCATAGAAGGCGTTCGCCTCGTGGGGATCGCTTACGTCCGGATCGAACAGCGACATGTGCGTGTGCATGCCCGAACCGTTGATGTGGGCGATCGGCTTGGGCATGAACGTCGCGTGGAGGTCGTGTTTCTCGGCGACCGCCCGTACCACGGTGCGGAACGTGGCGATGTTGTCCGCAGTGGTGAGCGCGTCGGCGTACTTGAAGTCGATCTCGTGTTGACCACGCGCCACCTCGTGGTGGGAGGCCTCGACCTCGAAGTCCATTTCCTCGAGGGTGTAGATGATCTCTCGGCGGAGATCCGACGCGAGATCCTTTGGTGCCATATCGAAGTACCCACCGGAATCGTGGGTTGTCGTTGTCGGCTGGCCCGACTCGTCCTTTTCAAAGACGAAGAACTCGGGTTCGGGGCCCGCATTCATCGTATAGCCCATAGCCTCGGCCTCCTCAAGGACGGACTTGAGCACCTGTCGGGGGTCCCCGACGAATGGTTCACCCGTCGTCGTGTTGTAGACGTCACAGACGAGCCGGGCGGCCTTGCCGTCACCGGTATTCCGCCACGGCAGGACCGCGTAGGTCTCGGGATCGGGGACGAGACGCATGTCCGACTCCTGGATGCGAACGAACCCCTCGATCGAGGAGCCATCGAAGTAAATGCCCTCCTCGAAGGCCTTCTCCGCCTGACTCGCGGGGATGGAGACGTTCTTGACCGTTCCCAGAATGTCCGTGAACTGTAGCCGTAGGAAATCGACGCCCGAATCGTCGATATCGTCGAGCACGGCGCGTTCGTCAGCCGTGAGATCTCCGTTTGTCATCGTATTGCACCTGATGCTTGGCGTCTTCCTATTAAAATCCTGTGCCACGGGGCAAATTTTTGCAATTACGGCTAAAAATCGACTGAACGACCATTGTCTTTCAATAGGTGCTGCCGGATCGGGCGGGATCCAGGGCGTCACAGCCAATTAATCATTTACAATTATCCGCCGGATGCCGCCGATGTCCTTAATCAGACTAAGGGAATATGTTTACATTCAGGAAACGGTCTTTATCCTTCCAGCCGATACGGAATCGGTGATGAGTATGGATCATTCGTCGACCGGGTCACCGCCCGAAGACGGGTTGGCTGATCCGACCGACACCCGTTCAAACTGCGGGGTCGGCGTCGTTGTCGACCTCGATGGCGGGCGATCGCATGCAGTACTTGCAGACGGTCTCGAATTACTGACGAATCTCCAGCATCGCGGCACGACCGGTGCCGAAGCAGACACGGGCGATGGCGCTGGCGTGCTCGTCCAGCGGCCGGATGCACTGTTTCGATCGGTACTTGACAGTGACCTGCCAGCCGAGTACGGCGTCGGGGTCCTCTTTTTGCCGACCGATGACGACCGGCGTCAACAGCTCCAAGCCCGTGTCGAAACGATTCTGGCAGATCATGGTCTCAGCGTACGGGCGTGGCGCGCGGTGCCGACCGATAACACCGGTCTCGGCGAGACGGCGCTTGCCAGTGAGCCGGCAATCTACCAGTGTTTCGTGACCGCCGGTGCAGATATACAGGACGGCGATGCAGTCGACCTCGACGCATTCGACCGAGCATTGTACGTCGGGCGTCGCGATGTCGAGACCACCATTGGCGAAGAGATCGACGACGAGCGGTTCTACGTGTGCTCGTTGGACCGTCAGACCGTCGTCTACAAAGGACTATTACGCGGCGACCAGCTTGAGGGCTACTATACGGATCTGACCGACGACCGCCTCGAGACGACCTTCGCGATGGTTCACGCCCGTTTCTCGACAAACACGCTTGGGGCGTGGCACCTGGCGCACCCCTACCGACGGATGATCCACAATGGCGAGTTCAACACCATCCGCGGGAACATCAACTGGATGCGCGCCCGGGAGAACGATCTCGCCGATGATCGACTCGGCGAGGACGGCCTTGACGCCATCCGTCCGGTCATCGCCGACGAGGAACAGTCGGATACAGCATCGGTCGATAACGCCCTTGAGTTACTAATGGAGGGAGGTCGTGATCTTCCACACGCCCTGCGGATGCTCATCCCCGAGGCCTGGCAGCAGGACGATCGGATGAGCGGTCAGCGCCGCGACTGGTATGACTATCACGCATCGCTCATCGAGCCCTGGGACGGACCGGCACTGGTCTGTGCAACCGACGGTGACCGTGTTGGTGCGGTGCTCGACCGGAACGGCCTCCGACCGTGTCGGTATGACATCACCACCGACAACCGCGTCATCATGTCAAGCGAGGCAGGGGCACTCGATCCCGGGTTCGGCGAGATCGAGCGTCGCGGCCGGCTTGAACCCGGACAGTTGTTCCTCGCCGATCCTGCGGAGGGGCGCGTCATTCCCGACGAAGAGGTATTCGATGACCTCATCGACACGAAATACACCGAATGGGTCAACGACCAGCAGGTCAAACTTGCGGACCTCGCCGCCGAAGATCCAGCCCCCCAGAAACAGCTCCCGGATCGACGCGCGCGCCAGATAACATACGGGTATAGCCACGACGAACTCGAGAAACTGGTTGAGCCGATGATGGCCGAAGGGAAAGACCCCGTTGGCTCAATGGGAGACGACACGCCGCTGTCGGTGCTCTCAGAGTACAACCGGCCACTGTTCTCATACTTCCGGCAACTGTTCGCGCAGGTCACGAACCCACCGAT
>CAZFMU010000186.1:0-3812 GCA_964520165.1 uncultured Salinarchaeum sp.
CTGTTGTTTCGGCCGGTAAACGCAACCGTATCGTCGCGGGGATCCCACGAGAAAGCCTCGCGGGTGACCACCCCACCTTCGTGACTCGAGTATCCCTCGATCTCCCGGACACTCGTTACTCGCCGGAGGATATCATCGCCCTGCTTGACGCGGTTTTGAAACAGTGCCACGTCGCAGTTGTCCATGAACGTCTCGGGAACGTTGATCGGATTCGAGGTGAACCGCTGTACCATCGAGACAATATCACTAGCGTGGAAGGTCAACAACACGGGGTGGCCCGTCTGTGCGGCCTGGAAGGCCATCTGGGCCTCCGCGCCGCGGACCTCGCCGACGACAATATAATCCGGACGGGATCGCAACGCTGCTGCGACAAGGTCAAACATATCGACGGCGGCCCCCTCGTCGCCGCCCTCACGGGTCAACAACTGTTGCCAATTGTCGTGCGGTGGCGTGACCTCTGCGGTGTCCTCGGCGGTGTAGATTTTGTGATCACGTGGGATGAACGACAGCATCGAGTTGAGCGTCGTCGTCTTCCCCGAGGCCGTCTCGCCGACGACAAACACGGTCTGCTCGTTTTCCATGCACAACCAGAGGTACGCGGCGAGTTCGGGCGAGAGCGTTCCCCACTTGGTGATCTGAAAGATCGATAGCGGCATTTCCTCGCCCTGCCGGATCGTCAGCGACGGGCCCTTGACAGAGACGTCGTCGGAGTAGATGATGTTGATCCGCGAGCCATCAGGCAGCGTCGAGTCGATAATCGGATCAGAGTCCGACACCGGCTGGTCCATCCGCTCGCCCATGTTCCGCAGCCAGTTGTTGAACCGCTCGGTATCGCCAAAATCAACGGTCGTCTCAAGCATCCCGAAGATCCCGTGATCGACATAACAGGCGTGTGGACCAATCACGTGGATGTCCTCGTTGGCGGGATCAGCCATCACGGGTTCAAGCGGCCCCAACCCCGAGATGTCCCGCTGGAGTAGGTACCGGAGGTGATCGTACGTCTGCTTGTCGACGTACAGAGTGTCACCGATTGGATTGATCCGCGTACGCACTCGGTCAAGCAACGACGTGTCATTACGCTCGCCGACCACCACGAGGTCCTCCAGCAGCGAGTCGATGTAGGACTGGAGTTGTTGGTCCGCACTCGGCGCCGGCTTTGACGCCGAGCGATCCAGGAGACGGCTGCGCAGGTCCTCGTAGATGTCCTGCTCGGTGGCAGACAGGCTCGGTTCGACACACTCGTAGGTGATGTCCTCGCCACTGCGGGCGTGGATGTGAACGAAAATCGGCGGTTCAGCAGGATACAGCAGATTTGGAGTGTCACTCTCGTGTTCGTCCCGCGGTTCGGTTGCGAACTCCGGAAACACGCCGGTCTCGGCGTAGTACTCGGCGAGGTGCGCTTCAAGATGGTCGTACTCGCCAGCGATCTGTCGGAGTTGCTCACTAGCTTGGGGACGTGCACTCATAATTAGGCGATTGTCCGCGATTCAATGACGATTCCACGGCCCTGTTCGACCGAGAAGCCTACCGTGTCATCAACAGGCTCTGGCATCTCAAGGAACCGCCGGACCACAAGGCTCCGTCGCAATGACTGGCCGACCTCGGTGGTTTGTAACTCGAAGTAGACATCCGCCGCGGAGGTGATCGTCCGATAGACCGCCTCAGGCACGGCGTCGGGGTGGACGGTTACAAGGAGAACAGTTCCATCAGAGCGGGCCGCTGCGAGGCGGGCGAGGACTCGCCGGGTAACGGCGGCAGCCTCTCCCGCGTCGAAGGCGTGGACAAGGTCTGGATCGGCAGCAAGGAGTGCGCTGAAGGCGTCGACACAGACGACATCGCCATCCCAGTGTGGGCCTGGACGGACAAGCGGTCGTATCAGCGATCGATCCTGGTGGGTGGGCGCATGGAAATACCGAAGTCGATCCTCAAGCAGTGCATCAACAACGTCGTACGCGAGCGAGGCCATCTGATCGATATACGATCGGGCGGGCATCTCCGTTGAGACCATGCCCACGTCGTGTCCCTCACTAAGAAAGCCGTAAGCCAACCGCGAGGTCCAGACCGACTTTCCTGTGCCTGTCCCGCCGGTGATGACGACGAGACTCCCAGCAGGAATGCTCCCGCCGAGTGACGTGCGAACCTGATCGCGGTCACCGAGCCCGAGTGAGAGGTGTGTCATACCCGGAACTCAAGCGTCTCTCGTTCGGACCGGACAATCACCGTAGCAGTGTGATCGCCGGTGGTCAGGGGGTCGACAGCGTCGGTGGTATCGAGGTCGGCCTCGATCCGCACCACGGCAGCGTCATCAAAGGACGATGCGTCACCCATCAGCTCGGTCGTGTAGGCGTCACTTGGGAGGTAGCGGCCGTCAACGAGCACCTCAAGGGCTGCGCCAGTTCCCGGGAAGTCGTGCTCGCCGGTGTTCTTGACCAGCAAGCGAAGTTCGTCGGTGTCGCGGTCATAAACGGCACCGGTTCCAGGATCACTGATGATTTCGATATCGGTGTTGATGTCGCCTGCGACGTTCGTTCCACGGTCGTCAACGGCCGTCGCGATCCCGCCGACGGTCGTAATCATCACGCCCGAGACGGTCGCCGCAACGCTTAACGCGGCGATGAAGAGAATCAGCTCTGAGATTGAGCTCCCTGCCATATCAGGTCACCTCTGTTGTGGCTGCTACACCAGGGCCAGTAACGATCTTGACTCGATCCGGGTTTGACACACCCGAGACGGTGAGTTCGAGTGTCTCACCGGGCTGCCAGGTGCTCGTCTCGGTGTCCCCCGCAACCGCGGTGGTGTCGGGAACACGGTAGGTGCCGTCAACGAGAAGGTCAACCGTACCGACGTCAAGCGCAGTCGCACCGGTGTTCCTGGCCGTGACAGTGAGTCCATTAGCGTCGTCGGTGCCCGTGATTGTGACTGCGGTGTTCGTGGTGACCAACATGCGTTCTGATTTGTCGTCAATGGCATCGACCCGCGCTTCCTGGGCGCTGTCGAGTGCGGGATACAGTGTCGCTGCACTCACCAGCAACCCGATGAAGATCACGACCGTCGAGCCGCTGATGCTAAAGCCCATAGGGCCTCAGAGATCCTGAAGGACCTGAAGAGCCTGCAGATACTCATAGGACTGGGCGTGCTGTCGTGCGGTCGGTTCGTCGGGCTGGGTCGGATCAACGAAAACATCAAGCGAAGGACCACCGAGCAGGTCGATCAGGTGACGCCGAACGGCCGTTGAGATCCAGCCAACCTCCTCATAATGATCGATCGCCTGCAAGGCGCCTGCAGGCCCACCAACAGCCGTGAGCGTTGATAACCACTCAAGCAGCAGGACATCCGCGGCGTATCCCTCGGGGACCGTCTCAAGGGTCACGGCAGCGTCCATCGGCGGCTCTGAGTGGGCGGTATCAGTGGATTGTGTCGGAGACTCGGATGGCTCTGTTGTCTCAGGAGCGGGTGGTGTGTCGTTGTCTGTGGAGCGATCCTCCTCAATAAGATCCTCAAAGGAAACAACAGCGTCGTCGCTTGGCTCCGGTGACTCATCATCTGCGGGTACCGAGTCAGGGTCAGCAGTCGCTTCCGCCGGGGAGTCGTGTTCTGGGGTATCAATGAAGGGGTTGTTTGCCGCCATCGCCTCGTCGTACATCCCGGCGAGCTCACGCAGCGTGTCGTTCATCTCTTCAACGGTATCGCCGAGTTCGTCCTGGGAGGTAGTCAGCCGGCGGATCTCATCAGAGGTGTCCTCAAGCTCATCCTCAAGATCCGTCACCCGGGCCTGCAGTTCTGTGGTAGTCGGCCCGTCGTGCTCGGATTCA
>CAZFMU010000187.1:0-3804 GCA_964520165.1 uncultured Salinarchaeum sp.
GATCACACCGTCGGAGTGCCTCCTTCGCGTTCTGTTCGACCATTAAAATCGCTGTCCCGTCGTCGTTGATCCGGTCGATCCGGTCGAACATGTCCTCGACAAGGTCCGGAGCCAGTCCGGCAGAGGGCTCATCGAGCATCAACAGATCCGGATCAAGCATCAGGGCTCGCCCCATGGCGAGCATCTGCTGTTGGCCGCCGGACATCGTACCGGCTTTCTGGCCCTTGCGCTCAGCGAGAATCGGGAACCGGTCATAAACCAACTCAAGACGATTCTGAGGCACTTCGTCGAGAATGTACGCTCCCATCTCGAGGTTTTCCTTGACCGACAGCGACGCGAAGACGTTGTCCGATTGCGGGACGTATCCGATGCCCATCCGGATGATGCCCTCGGGTCGCCGATCGCTGATCTCCTCGCCGTCGAACGTGATCGACCCGCCCATATAGGTCGTCAGCCCGAAGATTGTCTTCATCGCCGTCGACTTGCCGGCGCCGTTCGGCCCGACAATCGTGACGTACTCGCCGTCGTCAACGGTCAATGACACGTCCTCAAGAATCTGGAGGTCGCCGTAGCCCGCATCCAGGCCGGTAACATCAAGTAGCGCCATCAGACCTCGCCCCCCAGATACGCTTCGAGAACGGCCTCGTTCGACTGGATATCGGCTGCGCTACCACTCGCGAGGACGTCACCCTGGTGCATGACGATGATGTGATCGCAGTGATTCATGATGATGTCCATGTCGTGCTCGACGAGCAGGAAGGTGTAGCCTTGATCTTTGAGCTCGTGAATCCGATCGAGGAGTTTCTGTTCGAGCGATGGATTGACGCCCGCCATCGGCTCGTCTAACAAGAGCATATCCGGATCCGTCGACAGTGCCCGAGCCAATTCGAGGAGTTTCCGCTGGCCCCCCGAGAGGGCGCCGGCGTACTCCTCGGCGAGGTGATCGATCTCAAAGAGTTCGAGTGTCTCCCACGCCTGCTCGCGCAGTTCTTTCTCCTGGTTGATCACCTGCGAGCGCGACCCCGGTGCCACCGACCGCCACAGCGATTCGCCCAACTGGTCGCCCGGCGCGAGCATCATGTTCTCAAGGACGGTCATTTCGGGCAGCTCACGGGCAATCTGGAAGGTCCGGACCAGCCCCGTTTGGGCAACTGTTTCCGGCGGCGCCCCGGTGATATCCGTCCCGTCGAAGCGCACTCGGCCGCCGTCTGGTCTGTGCACACCGGCAATACAGTTGAACGTCGTCGACTTGCCGGCGCCATTTGGCCCGATCAGGCCGGTTATTGACCCCCGCTCGATGTCGAAACTCGCGCCGTCAACAGCAGTGATACCGCCGAAGTGCTTCTCTAAGTCTGACACCCGCAGGATCGCATCGTCAGCACTCATGCCTTGGGGCGTCGCCTGTGCGTCACTCACGATCATCACCCCGGGCGGACAGCGGGACGGCAGCAGCGATCTCCTTGCGATCGCCGAAGAGTCCCTCCGGTCGCTTGATCATCAATACCACCAACACGAGACCGATTGCGATCCAGCGGAGTTTGTCGAGACTCTCAACAAAGAACCCGAATGTCCCGATGACGTCGCCGCCGAGGAGTGCAAGGAGTGCATCGTAGATTGTCGATGGCGCCTGAATGTCGATGTTCGTGCGCACGAGGGTCCTGATGAATCGCGGCCCCTCATAGAGGAAGGCGGCGAACGCGAACCCGCCAACGACACTTCCAGTGTTCGACCCCGACCCACCCAGGATGAGGGCAACGAACACATAGAAGGTGATGATGGGCTTGAATGATTGTGGCGAGACGTATGACCCTTCGCCGAGCCAGAGAATGCCGCCGAGCCCCATCAGTGCGCTGCCGAGGGCGAAGGCCGTGATCTTGACCCGGTCGGTGTTCTTGCCGAGTGATTGGGCGACGAGTTCGTCCTCGCGGATGGCCTTGAGCACCCGGCCAAACGGTGAGTGGCCGACCCGCGAAAGCAGCACGTAGTACACAAGCACGAAGAGAATCAACATCACCACGTAGAGGAACCGGTTGACGACCGGTACGCGGATGCCGATCAGTCCGGCGAGCAGTTCAAGACCACCAACGGCCTGACTGGCGATCGGCAGGTTACTCGCCGCCGTCACAAGCCCGCTAACGGAGGCGAATCCGATGCCGTTGGCGCCGCCGGTACCATAGACGGTGTCACCGATACGGATTCCCTGGAGAAGGTCGGATAACAGTGTCAACCGGACAATCTCCGAGAAGCCCAGCGTGATGATCGCGAAGTAGTCTGCCCGAACCCGTAATGCCGGGAGTGCGACGATAGCGCCCATCGCTCCGGCCGCGACAATCCCGCCGAGTGCGCCGACTACCACCGGCAGTCCGAGCCCCGCCGGAGTGGCATCGGGAGAGGCGGTCAGAAACGCCATGACGTACATCCCGACGGCCATGAACCCGGCGACGCCGATATTGAACATCCCCGTATATCCCCAGTGGAGATTTAACGCAAGGGTCAACAGCCCAAAGATCGCGGCGTAAAACACCATCCGGACCAAGAATCCGGCAATCACGTTGTTCGAAACGCCAGCGAGCAGTCCGGCAAGGGCGAACAGGGCTATCGTGGCACCGACCAGTTTCGCGAGGTACCACAGATCGGCCTGCCACCGTTGTGCGACTGTCTCGGCTTCACTCATGCGGTTCTCACCCCCCCGAACAGCCCGTCCGGCCGGAAGATCAACACAAGAATCATCAAGAGAAACGCGGCGACCTTGCTCAAGCCGGATGGAATCCAGACCAAAGAGAGATTGATCGTCAGTCCGATCACAAGGGCTCCGGCGAGAGCGCCGTAGATTGATCCGATTCCCCCAAGAATGACGGCGGCGAAAATCAATAGCAGCAGGAACCAGCCGAGATTGATCGCAATCTGCGATCGATCAAGGACGATCAGATACCCTGCTATCCCGGCTAGGCCGGCACCGATTGCCCAGGTCGCAAGAATCACCCGTTCGGTCGGAATCCCCGTAATCAATGCGAGATCGCGGTTGTCCGACATTGCCCGCATTGACTTGCCGAGTTTGGTGTACTGCAACAGTACGTGGACGCCGATAATCAGGAGGACAGCAAGGACAACAAGCGTGGCCTCGTGGACATTCGTTCGACCGATGAGCGGTAGATTGACGAACGGTGTTGCCGCAACCACGCCACGGGCTTCCTGTGTATACACCAGTGCGATCAGATACCGCAACGTGAGCGCCACGCCGACGCTCGCAATAAGGAGCGTGATGCCGTCAGCATCGCGTAACCGTCGGTACACTAATCGGTCAATAGCGATCGCCACGCCGATTGTGATGACCGCCGACATAACCAGCCCGATGAGGATCGCCACCGGTGAGTGCAGCATGTCCATTCCAAGCGCGCCGGCCGCAGCGCCACCATCGGCGTTCAGTAGCAGCCGACTCCCAAAGTCAGCGACTCCGATGCCGCCAATCAGGTAGGCAACGGTCCATCCACCAAAGGCCCCTGTCGTCATGAGGTCGCCGTGTGAAAAGTTCGCAAACCGGAGGATGCTATAGGTCATCGAGAGCCCGATCCCCGCCAGTGCGATGTACAACGAGTCGACGATCCCACTCCAGACGAGCGTGCTCAACCGACTGACAGCGAGTTGTCCGACCACCAGTTGGCGCACCAGATCGATCCCGAGAACGCCGATCAGTCCCAATAACAGGAATCCGAAGGCCTCCTGGGCGTCAACGGACGACAGTCTGCTCCGTACCCCCTCGGTCATACACGCCTCCGGTTTTCCCCGTGTATTCATATACCTCAC
>CAZFMU010000188.1:0-3761 GCA_964520165.1 uncultured Salinarchaeum sp.
CGACGACAGAGCCTACCAGACCAACAGGCGAATTGCCCCTACCTACTCACCGCTTTCGGCGGCTCCCTGAGGCGGGGGATTCCTGTTTCGACGACGCGTTTTGCAGACACAAGCATAGTGTCCACAGGAAGCGCAGTCTCCACAGGCGTTGATGAATCGCTTTGCGATTCGTTCGCCAACCAGAAATCAAAGAGTTCCGGTGACGTTCCTTCGGAGTGTCTCACTCCGATGTCGGTAAGTCCGCGAGAACGAACGGGATGATAAGGCGACGCCTACCGCGGCCCGACCTCCGGCAGTGCTGCATAGCATCATCACTGCGCGTGACACCGTCGAACCCCCGTAGCCCGGCGACACTCCAAGAAGCCGAACGCCGGTAACCGGTGGAGTAGTCCCGCGTGGCGCGTTCAACACGAGTCGGCCAAGCGCTCCGCCAGCTGAGGTCCATCACCGCGAATCGTCGAGTTCGGCCTCCGCGAGATAGCCACGGTCGCGCAGCCACCCCCAGGCGCGGTCTTTGTGTTCCGTGGCGATCGCGTCGACGGCTTCCGGGTCGTCCTCGCCACGGATCTCATCGTGCAACGCGTCGAACAGCGACTCGCAGATCGTCTCCATCGCGTCTTTGGCCCGGCGGTACTCGCGTTCGGCGTCGTCGTCCCCCGCGCGGTAGCCCATCACGCCGGCGTCGCGG
Organism: uncultured Salinarchaeum sp.; assembly: GCA_964520165.1. Classification (GTDB taxonomy): domain Archaea; phylum Halobacteriota; class Halobacteria; order Halobacteriales; family Salinarchaeaceae; genus CAZFMU01. The sequence continues at coordinate 689 of CAZFMU010000188.1, forward strand.
AAGTACTCGAGAATCTGCCGGGCGGCCTGGTCGTACCGGTCGGCGACTCGCGTCCACGCGGCGGTCCGGTCGAGACAGCGCGCCCGGTAGTCCGCGTCGGTGGCCACCTTCCGAGCGAAGTTCCGGACATAGGGCTCAACGTCTTCCTCGAAGTAGAACCACCGGTTGACGAACCAGTCGTCCTCCTGACCCACCGTGACGACCGTCGTCGCCCCGACCGGTCCGCCCGTGTCGAACTCGATCCGCACCCGGACATCATCGATATGATAATCGTCGATTATTCCACGAGCCATGAGGAGTACTCGCAACTGGGGAGCTTAACCGTTTCTCCCGGCTGGATCGCCACGCACACCGCGCGAGACGGCGTCGCCCCTCAACCGAGACTATCCGGATGCGGTGTCCGATGATCCGCCCGTCCGCTCAAGCGGTGTGCTGATGTCGTCTTCATCAATGTGTTCGGAGCGATGCTCGGGATCGCCGATGCTCTGGGAGACTGATGCTGGCAGCTCCACGGCGGGCACCGTCGAGTCGAATCGTCTAGTTGGCACACCCCGACACTCACCCAGTGCGCCCCTGCCACGGTGCACCGCTGTTCGTGTCTCACGATAGACCTGATCGAAAAAGCAACTTTATTATATTTAGATACTAAATTAATAATTCGTATGCGTCCGACACGACGACAGTTTGTGGCGAGCGCCGCTGGCGTCGGTGCGGCGACTCTCGCAGGTTGCACCAGCGGATCTACCGATACCACGCAGACCCGAACCAACGAAACAGAACCGGCCGACGAAGCGGCGGTTAGTCGCGCTCAGACCTCGTTTTTCGTGTTCTACGACGCCGCTTTGGCCGTCGCTGGGGATACGCTCTCTGTCGAGTACCTGATCCCGTTCGGCCAGCACGGCCACGGCTGGAGTCCCGACGCCTCGGTGCGAGCGGACATCCGAGAGGCCGACGTGCTGGTCCACGGCCCGGAGAACTTCCAGCCGTGGATCGACGACATCCTCGTCGACCTGTCCGATACAACGACGATCAACATCGCCTCGGATGTCGAACTGCTTGATGCCGGTCCACTCCCGAAGCGCACCTACGATCCACACTTCTGGATGGACCCGATCCGGATGCAGACGGCGGTCGAGACGGTCCAGCAGCGACTCGCCGAGGTTGATCCGGACAATGCGACCACCTACGAGGAGAACGCACAGGCTCGACAGGACCAACTCCAGACCCTACACGAGGACCTCACCGCGCTCACAGACCGCGCTAACAACGAGGTTCTTTTGCACGCCGGGCACAACGCGTTTCGGTATCTCGCAGGGCGGTACGGCTTCGATGTATTCGCTCTTACCGGCGTCTCACCGGACGATCGTCCAACGACGGAGGTCATCCAGGAAGCAAGCCAACTCATCCAGGAGCATGACCTCAGCTACGTCTGTGCCGACCCCATCGAGAAGCAGTTCGGAGCCCAGCAGCTCGTCGCCGAGACCGACGCCCAAGAGGTGCTGGATCTGACAGCGATGCCGGGCGTCATCGACACCTGGCAGGAAAACGACTGGGGCTACCTCGAGATCATGCGGAACGTGAATATTCCGACCCTCGAACGCGCCCTTGATGTATGACACGTCCAGGGACATGGACGAGGGACGACACGCGGATCTACACAAACCAAGACCGAACTACCACCGTGCGCGTTCCAGCGTACCCCCGATACCGCACCATGTCACTCGACAATGGCTGCCATCGAAGTGCGTGATCTCACCTTCGCGTATGCCGACCGTCCCGTCCTTGAGAACATCAGTCTCGATGTCGAGGCCGGGGAGTTTCTCGGCCTGGTGGGACCAAACGGCTCTGGCAAGACCACCCTGCTGACGCTCATGATCGGCCTCAAGCGGCCCGACCAGGGAACGGTCCGACTGTTCGGCGAGCCGGCGGCGAACTTCGATGCCGGCGACCGCATCGGCTACGTGCCACAGAACGTCGCCGCCACCGGCGGTGACATGCCGATTACGGTCCGCGAAGTCGTCCGGATGGGCCGCTATCCCCACCGACTCTGGCGCCGGTTCGAGTCCGCGGACCGCCAGGCCGTCGAGGACGCCCTCGACCGGGTCGACATCACCGATATCGCCGACCGACGCGTCGGCCGGCTGTCCGGCGGCCAGCGCCAGCGGGTGTTCATCGCCCGGGCCCTGGCCGCCGACGCAGATATCCTCGCGCTTGACGAGCCGACTGTCGGGGTTGACGCCGAATCGCGCGAGGCGTTCTACGCTCTGTTGAACGACCTCAACACCGAGGGCATCACCATCGTCCTGATTGAACACGACATCGGCGTGGTCACGAATCATGCCTCGACAGTTGCCTGCCTGAACCGCGATCTCTATTTCCACGGTGACGCAGAGACGTTTCTTGAGACCGACGCAATCGCGGAGGCCTACGGAACCGACCAGCACCTCCTCCAGCACAACCACTGATGTCCGGGACCACCCTCACGCCGCTGTCGACACCGACTACCCGACCGCTGGCCGTCACCGACCGGCTGCTTGAGATCCTACTCGACGGGCTCTGGGGACGCGTGCTTGAGGCCCTCGCCGGGCTCTCCGGTATCGAGATGCTCGAGTACCCCTTCATGCAACGGGCCTACCTGGCCGCCATCTGTGTCGCCATTATCGGACCGCTCATCGGGAGCTTTCTGGTGCACCGACAGATGGCGATGATCGCCGACACGCTTGCCCACTCGGCGTTTGCCGGTGTCGCCGCTGGACTCTTTGTCAACGCGGTGCTCAATGTTGCCGTCTCCCCGCTTGTCGCCGCCCTGGTCGTCGCGGCGCTCGCGGCGGTGCTCGTACAGGGACTCATCGACCAGGCCGACGCGTACGCCGATACGTCACTCGCGATGGTCCTGACCGGCGCCTTCGGGCTCGGCAGCGTCCTGATCACGGCGACCGAGGGGGGAATCGCCGTCGGGATCAACGCCTACCTCTTCGGATCGCTGGCAACGGTAACGCCGACCAGTGCGGGGATCCTCGTCGGCATCACCGCTCTCGTGGGGGCCGTTGTCACTGCCGTCTACCGGCCGCTG
>CAZFMU010000189.1:0-3730 GCA_964520165.1 uncultured Salinarchaeum sp.
CCATGCGAAGGCGAACGCTCAAAGCCAATTTTCGACAGTGTCTGCTTGGACGTGGGTGAACTACCCCTGCCTACCCGCCGCCTTCGGCGGCTCCTTGAGGCAGGGGCTTCCTGCTTCCAAGACGCGCTTTGCAGGAACAACCGCAGTTCCCGCAGGGAGCGCAGTCTCCACAGGCGTGCCTTCGGAGTGATCCACTCCTAGTTTGGCGAGTCCGCGAGAAAAAATATTCCACGCTGCGTTTGCGTCTCTGTCCGCTTCGAAGCCACAGGCAGGACAAGAATGTTTACGTACCCACAGCGGTTTGTCGGTTTCGACGCCACACTGGGCGCATTCTTTTGTGGTGCCTTCGGGTTCAACTTCCACGAAGTGCGTGCCATCACGCTCACACTTCGTTTCGAGCATATCGGTGAAGGTATTCCATGCTGCCGAGGCCGTGTTGCGGCTGTTACGCGGCGATTCCAGCATCCCTTTCACGTCGAGGTCTTCGACCGCCACCAGTTTGTATTCCCGAGCGTAGTAATTCGAGAGTTTGTGCAGGAAATCACGCCGCTTGCGCTTGAGGTCGAGATGGCACTCAGCAACACGCTGACGTTGCTTCTCCCAGTTGTTCGACCCGTACTCTTTGCGCGAGAGCTTCCGTTGCTCTCGTGCAAGTCTGTCGCGTTCCTCCGAGAGGTCGAGTGAGTCGACTGCTTTGCCGTCTGTATCGTGGGCATACTTCAGAATCCCCACGTCAATTCCGACCATCTCGTGAGTGTCAATTTCCTCCAGCGGTGGCTTGGCTGGTGGTTCTGTGTCCATTTCGATGCCGAAGATAGCAAACCACTCGCCGGTTTTCTCTTTTTTGAGCGTGACTTCTTTGACTGTGGCATCATCAGGCAGCGGTCGGTGAAGTTCGATACAGATATCAGCGAGTTTCGACAGCGACAGCACGGTCTGACCACCCTTCTTGTTGAGTTCGAAGCCAGACTGGTTGTAGGTGAAACTGCGAAACTCGCGTGGTGATTTCCACCGGAGTTCACCAACCTTGTAGCCCTGTTCTTTGAGTTGTCCGAGGCGTTTGATATTCTTCGCAATCCGCATGACGGTAGGCTGAAGCACTTTCGAGTAGATGTCGGTGAGTGCGTCCCACCAGTCTTTGAGATCGGGCAACTCGTCACGGATTTTGCGGACACGCTGTTTGACGGTGCCCTCGTCTTCGGGAATCTGGTTCAAGCGATACAGGGCATGGTTGTAGAGTTGGCGACAGGTATCGCGGTGGTAGTCCAGCGTCTCACGCTGGCTGTCAGTCGGCATGAGGCGATACCTGTAGTTGTAGTTCATTCCACGCACTTTGAAAGAGACGTGACAGACCTATCAACCCTTGCCAGCTGGAGTGAAAGTAGTCTCCCCACGGGGCTGTGATCCGTAACAAGCACGTGTCTGAGAGACGATGACGGCGGTGTATCCCCTCCCTACTGCGCTGCTTGTCCGCTTGCGCAGACTGTGCTGCTCGTTGAGGAAGGGGGATTACCGCCTACATTCAGCTAAAAAGCGAGACGCCAGACTCCCGGCCAGGTGCACAACACCGCTCTGGCGATCGGAGCAATGGCACTTACAATGGTCGCCGCAAGCAGGGGGCAGGCCGTGGCGCGGTCTTCTGGTGGTCTCTCGCCGTCGGGGTGACGGCAACCGTTGTTAGGCGCTTTACTATTAAGTACTTTCTGGGGGCTCCCACGGACTGAGAATGGCCGAGCGACGATTCAACGGCCGCTACCGCCGTGCAATGATCGCACGAATACGTCGGGAATACACCATATCCGCCGCCGACTTGGACGGATGAGACAGTCCGCCCACCACGGCCGAAAGATGTTTATTATCAAATAGATTATGAAACTGCATGGCAACATTCGAACTCGGGTGGGTCGGCCTCCTCCTTGTGATGATCAGCGGCGGGTTCGGCGCCGTTGGGATCCTCCCGCTGCTCGGCATTGGCCCCGACACAGACGACGCGGCGGCCGCGTTCGTTGTGTTCTTCCTTCTCTTATCAAGTGCGGCCGCCATCGCTGCCGCGGCGTTCTAATCCCTTGAGGGACCACGTCGGCGCCTCGGAGTGGCAGCGACGCGTCGTGAATCACAACCGTTTTATTATGTTTAGGCTAGCCTAAACCGCATGTCACACGATACGCCACTCACGCGTCGTCGCGCGCTTGCGACTATCGCTGCCGGGTCAGTCGCCGGCCTGGCCGGCTGTTACAGTGGTTCACAATCGGAATCGGACATCGAAGTTCCACCGCTGAGCGAGTTCCGCGGGTCGGGGCCGCTTGTCGCGGATCGACCGGCTCCCGGTGGCCCGTCGATCGCCGACCTGCCGACCCTCTCCGGCTCGCTTGAGCTGTATATCGGCGGGGGCGAAAGCGGCATCTACCTCGATTTCATCGACACCCTCGAGGAGATCTACCCTGACTTTACCGTCTCGACGAGCAGTGCGCCCTCCTCTTCACTCGCTCAGACGGTCGTCGAGGAGGTCAATGCCGGGGCGCCACAGGCCGACCTCTTCTGGTCGATCGACGCGAGTTCGCTGAGTTACGTCACCAACAATGACGCCTACGAACCGCTCCGCGAGGAGGCCGTCGCAGGCGTCCCGGACGCCTTTCGCGGTGAGGAAAACGCCTGGGCCGGCGTCGCCGGCCGGGCCCGGAGTATCCCATACAATACCGATCAGTTGAGTGCGTCGGACATCCCGAGTGAGGTTCAGGCCTTCCCCGAGACCGAGGCTCTCCGCGGAACGATGGGCTGGGCACCGACCTACGGCGCGTTCAAGTCCTTTGTGACGGCCATGCGGCTGTTGCGCGGGCCCGAGCCCACGCAGGCGTTCCTGCGCGATCTTCGTGAAGCCGGTACGAGCCGCTTTGGCGACGAGTTTGCGGTCGTCACTAACGTCGCCGACGGGGCGGTCGCTGCGGGCTTCTCGAATCACTACTACGCCCTGCGGGTGCAAAACGATCGCCCTGATGCCCCCATCGATCTGGCTTTCACCGAGAACGATGCCGGAGCGCTCGTTGATCTCGCTGGCGTGCTCCAGTTACCCGACCGAGACAACGCCGATCTCGTCAACAACTTCGTCCGACACCTCCTCTCGGCGGAAGCCCAGGAGTACTTCACGACCGTCAGCTTCGCGTATCCAATGATCGCCGATGTTGCGCCGCCAGGTGATCTGCCGACTGTTGACGAACTGAATCCGCCCGAGATCGACCTCGCACAGCTATCGGATCTTGATGCAACGCTTGCACTCATGCGCGATGCGGGCGTACTCGGGTAATTAATCCGCGACCTCTCACACCTGGTAGGGATTCACAGATGGCCGAGGACACCGGATCTACTGACCGCACGCGCTCGGGAGGAGCCTCGCGGCTGTCGACCCGCCTCAACGGGCTACTCGGACGGGCGGGGCGTCACCTCCCCGAGCGTGGGATCCTCCCCACGGTCCTGATCGCAGTCGCCCTCATCGCCCCGCTGGCGTGGCTCCTCGTTGACGTCGGGCGACTAGGCGAGCAAGCACTCGAACTCGCCGTTGCGCCGACGACACTGGTCGTCCTCGGTCGAACGATTGCGCTGGTGACGGTCGTCACAGCGGCGAGCATCGCGGTCGGCGTTCCACTCGCCGTGTTGACCGTCCAATCCGATCTTCCCTTTCGACGGTTCTGGACCATCGTGGCCGCCCTTCCGCTGGCGATCCCGAGTTACCTCG
>CAZFMU010000190.1:0-3574 GCA_964520165.1 uncultured Salinarchaeum sp.
CCTTGTTGCACGCCCCACACTGAATAAAGAAATCGTATTACCAACAACTGCTAATGTCGGTCCGGATCGACAGCCCCTATGGCGAGGACGGCGAGTGGTTCCGTGGCAACCTCCACACCCACACCGATGCCAGCCCGGACGCGGCGTGGTCACTCGAGACGGTCGTCGCCGTCTACGCCGACCGTGGATACGACTTCGTTGCGGTCACCGACCACGACGTTGCCACCCCGGTCGAGACGGTCGACGATGTTACCCTCCTGCCCGGAATCGAGGTCACAGCCAACGGTACTCACGTCGTCTGTCTGGGAACCGACAACGCCGTGTCACCACACGCCGATCGCCAGCGCGTCCTCGACGAGGCGGCGGCTGCCGGCGGGATCGGTATTCTGCCCCACCCCAACTGGGGTCCGGATTACGCACACTACTCGCAGTCGGCCCTCGAAGCGCTCGACAGCTATGCCGGTATCGAGATCTACAACGGTGCGGGTCGCGACGGCCGCGGTCGGCCGGCAGCAACCGACCGGTGGGACCGGCTGCTCTCGGCGGGACGCGTGGTCTGGGGGTACGTGGCCGACGACGCGCACGCTGATGATGACGTCGGGGCGGCGTGGACGGTTGTTCAGGCACCCACTGCGACACCCATGGCGATTCTCGACGCACTGCGGGCCGGCCGGTGTTACGCCTCGACGGGTGTGGCCATCGAGGCGATTACCGTTGAGGCAGGAACTATTACCGTCGAGACGGCGGACGCCGAGGCAATCCAGTTGGTGGCGGACTACAGCGCGATCCAGCAGACGGTCACCGGATCGACGGCGACATTCCATCTGCCGGCGGACCTCGATATGGACGCCTCCTATGTCCGAATTGTCTGTCACGGCACCGGCGAGCAGACCGCCTGGACCCAGCCACTATTTCTCGATGGCCGCCGGGGGTGATCACACCGAAATGTGTTCGGGTTCGAGCGTTGAGTGCAACCGAAAGGCAAGTTCGGCGGTGTGTACCCAGTAGAAGATCGTGCGTTCCAGTGCCCGGACGATGCTGGCAAGGTAGCCGAACAGCTGCGGGCTATAGGCCGTGACCAACTCGAAGAGTTCATTCAGGTCGCGGTGAACGGTCTCCTCGCGTTCTTGGAGTCTCTCGTGTTTTTCGAGATCGGCCGCGAAGGCAATCTGACCCATCAGGTCGTTGATCTCTGCCCCGGCGTCGAAGATATCCCGGACGCGGTCGGCGATGACCCCTGTCGCCTCCTCGTCGTGACGGTCGATCACGTCGGCGATAAAACACGAGCGGTCACCGACGATCTCAAGATTGGTGGCTGCCGTTGCGAGATCGTATGCGATGTGATTGTGTGGCCACTCGGCGGCGATCATGTAGGATTTGAGTTCCTCGAAAAAGGCGCTGTGGCGCTCGTTGCTGACGGCTTCCAGCTGATCGGCACCGGGATCGGGATCGTCCCCCTCAAAGGCCTGTTTCGCGGCAACAAACTGATCATAGGTCACCGCATCAAGATCCTTCAGCAGCGCCATCAGCGTGGCCATCCGATCGGCGTGTAGTGGGGTCGCTCCTTCGTCTGGGGTCAGTGCCGAGACCGTCGCGATATTTGCATAGAGTGCTTGCTTATTGAGCAAGTAGCCCTTTGTGACGATACCCTCACGCTTGAGATACTGGAGGAGTTCGGACAGATACTGTTCGGAGATGTTGACCTGGTTGGCGAGGTCCTCTTTGGTCTCGGGAGCGGTCTGATCAATCGCCTCGATTATCCGCGCCATCGTGGCTTCCCGTCCACCACGATCCGGAATCCGGGTCCGCTTCCACGCAGGATCGGCCATATGGGCACCACTCAAACCGTATTCATATCTCTGTGGTCTAGACAGTACGGACTAGTATGGACGCTGTGTCCCGTGTAGTGCCCCCGGTATGATCCACTCAATAGTGATTCATATTGCTATTACAAACCACCATATAGAGCCTGCAAGAACCCAACGCGTATGGAGACGCGGAAGGTGCAACTGTCCGGAGGGACAACATACACCATTTCACTCCCAAAATCATGGGCCGAAGAACACGGTATCGACGCCGGCTCGGTGATCTCTCTGACCCCCAACGACGACGGGTCGCTTGTCGTTGAGACAGCCGATCCCGAGGGGACAACTCCGGATCGGACGACCGTCGACATCGCCGCGAGCGAGCCGGACGAGCTCATCGAACGGGTGCTCGCGCTGTACCTAGTCGGCTATGACGAAGTGACGCTCAAACACCGGGGTGGGTACTCCGATGCCCAGCGGCAGGCTGTTACCGAGGCCATCGACGGGCTCTCGGGATTCGAGACGATTGAGAAGACAGCCCACACACTCCGGCTGCAGGATCTCATTGACGCAGCAACGGTGGATATTCGCAAGACCACCCTTCGGTTGCGGTTGATCGCGCTGTCGATGCACGAGGATGCCATCCGGGCGATCACCGATCATGATGAGGCACTTGCGGATCGTGTGGTCGCCCGCGACGCCGAGGTCGATAAGCTATTTGCGCGTGTCACCCGGTACTTCCGGCGATCACTCTCGGATCTCAAGGAGGTGAAGAACCTGGGGTACTCTCGTGATGATCTCTTCGAGTACTACTATACCGGGCGCCAGCTTGAGCGGATCGCCGACCACGCCGAGAAGATCGCTTCGTTTGTCCGTGACCGTGATCAGCCGCTATCGGACGACCTGCTCGAACAGATTGATCATCTCGGCAGCTCCAGTCGGAGCATCGTTGACGACGCCGCACGGGTGGTCCTTGAGGACGCGGCGGTTGATGTGGCCTACGAGACGCTCCGACAGCGCAACACTCTCCGTGATGCAATCACAGCCGCTGATCGCCAGCTGTACGATCACGTTGACCCCGAAGCGGCGCATGTTGCCGGGCTGGTATTCGACTCGATTCGTCGTACCTCTGAGTACGGTGCCAATATCGCCGAGATCGGGATCCAGCGCCACTGCCGAGACTAGACCCCGAAGTACCCCACCAGCGCCGCTGTCGTCACCACCGATAGGAGCACCTGTAGCGGGGCACCAACACGCACGTAGTCCGTAAAGCGGTACCCACCGGGCCCATACACCATCAGATTGGTCTGGTAGCCGATGGGGGTGATGAAGGCGGCGCTGGCGCCGAGGGTGACCGCGAGGACGAAGGTGAACGCTTCCGCGCCGATGGTGCTGGCCGTCTCGGCGGCGATCGGCACGAGCAACACGACGCTTGCAACCGGGGTGATAAGCGCGGCGAGCAGACTGGTCAGCAGATAACACACCAAGAGCACTCCAGCAACCGGTAGCACACCGACGCCCTGTGCCAGCGCCTCGGCGAGCAGGACGTCGCCACCGGTCTGTTGCATCGCCACTCCGAGGGGGAGAATGCCGGCCAACAGGAAGATCACGTCCCAGCCGACGGCATCGTAGGCCTCACTCGGGCGGAGACAGTCGGTCACGAGCATCGCGAAGACACCACCCAGGGCGGCGATAACGATCGGAACGACTCCGAGGGCGGCGGTAACGATGACCCCGAGCAGAATCGAGAGCGCGAGTGGGGCTTTCGG
>CAZFMU010000191.1:0-2076 GCA_964520165.1 uncultured Salinarchaeum sp.
CGGCCGACGTACGGTCGGACCTGTTCGAGAAAGGCGTCAAAGGCGAGTACAGCACCGGAACCGGCATCGGCTTGTATCTCGTGAGGGTACTCGTTGACGCATACGATGGGACGATCAGTATCAAGGACAACTCGCCAGCGGGAACACAGATTGCGGTGACGCTACCGACGGTATCCGGGTGAACGCGATGTATCGATCCGTCCGGCGTCCTGTCGGGCCGTCTTAAGGGCCTGCGCACGATCAAACGTGTCGACGTAGTCGACAAACCCGTCGAAGACTCGCTTGGCCGCCTCGGCCTCGGCAACGCGACGCTCGGTGATGTCAGCGAGGACTGACTCAATGCGCTCGTCGGACACCGATTCCTTGCGTTGGGTCACCATCTCGGCTGTCTGTCGGTCGTACTCGGGATGGAACTGAACGCCCACAGCGGTTCCGGCCCGGAAGGCCTGGACACCGGTCGTATTGCCGGCCAGTGGGACCGCCCCTGGTGGGAGTTCGGCGACGCGGTCGGAGTGGGTCTCGAAGGCGACGAACGACGCCGGAATCTGCGCCATGACAGGGTCGGGGCCGTACCGGTCGATCGTCGTGTATCCGAGTTCGTACTCGTCCATCGCGACAACCCGACCACCCAACGCCTGGGCGATGAACTGGTGACCCCAGCACACGCCTAAGGCCGGCACCAGTGCCGTCTGGGCCGTGCGGAACCACTCGGTCAGGCGTGCGATCCAGGATCGATCCTCATAAACCGAGGACTGTGACCCGCTGATCACGATCCCTTCGAATGGCCAGTCGCCGTCAACCGCCGGCGGCAACTCGCCGTCGCTGACCTTGAACACAGTCGTCGTCGCATCAACCTCCCGGGTGAGGTTGCGCTCGGCGGGTGTGTCACCGAGCGACGCGTCAATCACCGCGATTCTCGTCGCCATGCTATTATCCAACCGCTACAGAATACTAAGCGCGTTGGACCGCGCTAGTACTCCCGCTCGATGAGGTACCACGCGAGGTCCTCGAGTTGTTCACGGGCTGGCCCGGGTGGCAGGACGCGGAGACTCTCGCGGCTCTCGGCGATGAACTCCTCGGCGAGCGAACGCGCGTACTCGATGCTTCCGACGGAACGGAGTTCCGCGAGCGCCGCGTCAATTTCCGCCTCGGAGACAGCCGATGCATCGTCGGTGTCGATGAGGTTGGCGACATCGACGCCCTGCTGGCGGGCGTGAAGCGTCACAATCGTTTGCTTGTTTTCGATAAGATCCGAGCCGCGGCGCTTGCCGAGCCGTTCGCTCGGTGTCGTAAGGTCCAGCAGGTCGTCTTGGATCTGGAAGGCCTCACCGATTCGGATGCCAAAGCGATGGAGCGCCTCGATGGTTTCATCATCGGCTCCGAGGAGGATAGCAGGAATGACTGCTGCAGCCCCGTAGAGGACGGCCGTCTTCGCCCGAATCATGTCGCGGTACTCCTCAATCGTGACATCCGAGCGGGTCTCGAAGTCCACATCAAGGGCTTGTCCCTCGCAGATCTCGGTACAGGTTCGCGCAAGCACGTCATGTGCGCGGACCGTCCGGTCGGGAGGCGCCCCAACCGCACTGAGGTACTCGAAGGCCTTGGCGTACAGCGTGTCACCAGCCAGGATGGCCGTTTCGAGATCGTACGCCTCGTGGACCGCCGCCACCCCTCGACGCAGATCATCCTCGTCCATGATGTCGTCGTGGATGAGGGTGAACGACTGGATCACCTCGATCGCGATGGCTGCGGCCATGATATCGACCGGGCCGCCGTTCCCCTGGGGTGATCCGGTAGCGGCGGCAACGATTGAATCGGTGGCTGTCCCCGATGGCGAACGGTCACCGCCATCAACGGGAGTGACCGCCCGGTACTCCTCAACGGGATCCGCACTAAGGCTCTCGGCGACGAGCATCAGGATTGTCGGCCGGAGGCGCTTGCCACCCGCATCAAGCAGGTACCGGGTAGCCTCATAGAGGCGTTCGGGTTCCTCGACGGTGAGATACTCCGGCACCGCCTCATTGACCGCGCGTCGACGCTGGTGGATGGCGTCCCGGACCGCCGCCGCCCGCCCTT
>CAZFMU010000191.1:2176-3570 GCA_964520165.1 uncultured Salinarchaeum sp.
TTGACCGCGCGTCGACGCTGGTGGATGGCGTCCCGGACCGCCGCCGCCCGCCCTTCGGGGTCCGTCATGACCACTCACACCAGTTGGATGGCGTTGCCGTTGCGCGAGATGTGCAGGTCGCGGCCGGCGCGGTAGCCCTGGTCCTCGGCGAGGTTCACGTAGGGCGAGAGCCCGCCAAGATCCTGGTGGGCAGGGATCACGTGCTGGGGTTGGAGTGCGTCGAGCATCTGGTAGTGCCCCTCCCGGTTGAGGTGTCCAGAGACGTGGACCTCATCGTAGATCCGTGCCCCCTGCATTCCGAGGAGCTTCTCTGCCTGATAGCGCTGGCCCTCGTTGGTCGGCTCGGGGATCACTCGCGCGGAGAAGATCACCTTGTCGCCATCGGAGATCTCATATGGCGTCTCGCCGCGGGCCATCCGGGTCAGCATCGCCCGGGGTTCGCCCTGGTGGCCGGTGACAACCGGGAGGTACTCGTCTTTGCCCTCGTTCATGATCCGCTTGAAGGTCCGGTCGACGGACTTGCGGTGGCCGAACATCCCAACATCGCCGGGGAAATCAACGAAGTTGAGTCGCTCGGCGGTCCCGGAGTACTTCTCCATTGAACGCCCGAGTAACACCGGCTGGCGGCCGATATCGCGGGCGAACTCGACGATGCTTTTGACACGTGCAATATGACTCGAGAACGTGGTCGCGATGATCCCACCGTCGTAGTCCTCGACGCTGTACATCACATCCTTCAGATGCCGCCGGGCGAGCGACTCACTCGGGGTGCGTCCTTCCTTGCCGGCATTCGTACAGTCCTCGATGTAACACAACACGCCCTCACGGCCGATCTCTCGGAACCGCTTCATGTCGATGGGGTCACCGATTACGGGCGTGTGGTCCATCCGCTTGTCGAGTCCATAAACGATCGCCCCCTCTGGCGTGTGCAAGACGGGATTGATCGCGTCGATGATCGAGTGGGTGACGTTGACGAATTCGAGTTCAACCCCGTGGTCGCCAAGCGTCATCGACGCACCGGCCTCCATCTTGACGAGATCGTTCTCGACGCCGAACTTCTGTTCGCCCTCGATCTGCTGTTTGACCAACTCGATCGTGAAGGGGGTCGCGACGATGGGTGCGTCATACCGGTGGGCGAGCTTCGAGATCGCGCCGATGTGATCGAGGTGTCCGTGAGTGGGGACGATCGCCTTTACGTCACCCTCAATGTCGGACATCACCCGGTCGTCGGGAATGGCACCCATATCGATGAGATCCAGACTGTGCATCCGCTCGGTCTCGACGTTGTCGTGGATCAGCACCTGCGAGAGGTTCAGACCCATATCGAAGATGACAACGTCGTCTCCGGCCCGCACGGCCGTCATCTGCCGGCCAACTTCCTCGTAGCCGCCGAT
>CAZFMU010000192.1:0-3569 GCA_964520165.1 uncultured Salinarchaeum sp.
CGTCGCCCATTGACGCTGACCCGAGCACAACCGCAGCAGGGATGATCTGTTTCAAAGCCGCAAGGAACGACCCGTCACTTCCCGGTATTATCCACCACTGTTGTGGGCTACGAATCGCTCCAAGCGGGTCTGAGAAAAATCTGAGGTTGGGTGGCGTGACAACATCGGTCGTGACAAGCCAACTAGACCAACTGAACTGTAGGCCGATGACCCGGGCAATCTGCTCAGACTGGGACAGGAGCGAAACAAGAATCACAGCCAGCCAGAAGTTCGGCATTGCTCGCCAGACGATACCGCCGAAAGATGCGAGATAGTCCCCACCAGTATTCGGATTCAATCCGGCGTAAAATCCTAGGGGGATGCCGATGAAGATGGCAATGAGGACTGACCAGAAGCCGAGCCAGATCGTTCGGGGAGCAAAGTTCCAGATGACCTGGAAGGCCGGTTGTCCAGGTTTAATGACCCAGGACTGACCAAGGTTACCTGTTGCCACATCCATCATAAATCCAATATAACGTTGCCACAGTGGCTGGTTCAACCCGAGGTTTCGTCTGATGCGTGCAGCTGCGGAGGGGGTATACTGCTGTCCGAGAATAGCCGATACCGGGTCAATTGGTCCGGCATAGATCAGTAAAAAGACGACTGTGATCCCGAAGAACAGTACGGGAACCGACAGTACAACGCGACGGGCAAAATATCTCCACCGACTCATGATGAAATTATGACTAGGGCGGGCAGTTTACTGGACATGGGTGATCAGGGCTCCGATTCAATGACATCATACTTTGGAAATGGTTGAGCACGGGGACCAATGGTTAGCTACTCTTGTTACTTACTTACGTCCGTGAAGCGCTGGCGACTGATGCCCATGCCGCCGAAGGGGTCGTACTCAATCCGATCGTACCAGAAGTACTCATCGACGGCGTGATATAGTGGGATAATTCCAGCATCTTCCCAGTTGGCGTCTTCAATCTCGACGTACGCCTCATTTCGCGTCTGTTGCGCTGCCTCCGAGGGGTCCTGATTGTCTGCGACCCTTTCATAGGCGGTTGTAGCTTGTTGGGCCGCATCACCGGTTTCAGGTCCCCAGTTGAGGTATGACACCGGACCGGGCTGATCGGTCTGTGTCTGGGGCGGATTTAAGAGGGCAAGGAAATTATCGGGGGCCGGCCAGTCGGCAACCCACCCAAGGGTATAGGCCTCAAGGTTTCCATTACGACCACGCTTAAGTAGTGTCGAGAAGTCCGCCTCAGTGATTTCTAAGGTGATGTGGGTACTACCCAGTTGTCGCCGGAGGATCTGTGCAGCCTGTTTCCACGTGTCAGACTGATACTGGGTCCAGTTGAGCGTGAACGGCTCATTCTCACTGTATCCGGCCTCTTCCATGAGTTGTCGCGCCTGCTCAATACGCGATTCATTGTATCCGTATGGGTACGCAGATTCCGCCCGCTGGCTGTATTGTTCTTGGCCGCCCGGGAAGATTGAGGGGGGAGTAAGGTGGAAAGCTGGCCGACCACGGTCCTTAAACACCTCTCTGACGATTTGTCGCTGATTAACCACGTGCCCGACAGCCTGTCGAACGGGCTTCGGGACCGCTTCCATATTAAATCCGATATAATAGGTGTTGATGGTCGGGACGCCAACATAATTCAACGTGTCGCCGTTCCGGACCGGCCCGTAGGTGCCGATTTCTCGGCCAATCTCGTCGGTTGATTCCACGGTCTTGAGGTCAGCATCGTATTTCGTGGTAGGAATCCCGAACAAGTCCGCGTTTTTATTCATCGCATAATTAAACCGCGCCGGATCCTTCTCAATGACCTGCCAAGTCACTCCATCGACATTGGGCGGGTTTCGGTAGTAATCCTCATAGGCCGAAACTGCCGCACCAACGCCGGATTTCCACCGCTCAAACTCGAACGGCCCCGATCCAATTGGGTCCCCTGAGGTGAATTCATCGTACCCCATCTCGCCCTCGTAGCCATCGATATCGCCAAGAATACCCTCCGGTAAAACTGAGAACGAGGAATACGACAGCATCTCCTCGGCTGCGTGGAATGGAGCGGTAAGCGTAATCTCAACGGTGTAGTCGTCAACCGCTTCAACGGCGAGAGACCCTGATTTATATACTTCGTTCTCCTCGCCCTCCCGGGTTACAGTCTCGTGAGCAACGCCGAGGTCGTTCAATATGAACCCGGCTCGTCGGGAGTTGTCTGAGGCAGCTAGCCGTTCGAAGGAGTAGACAACATCCTGAGCAGTAATCTCGCGACCGTCGTGGAAGGTCGCACCCTGATGAAGGTGGAACGTATAGGTGCGGAAGTCATCCGAAAGTTCAATCGAGTCGGCAAGAAGGGGCTCAACCGTCGTCGATCCGTTTTGATAGTACAACAGCGTATCAAATATCTGTGATATTATCTCTCCAGAAGAGACATCTGTAGCGGCGATTGGATCCATGGTCGTTATCGTCCCCGAAAGGATCCGATCAAGGGTGTTCCCTTCAACTTCAACCTCCTCAATCTCTTGGGAACCCTGCTCATTAGAAGTGTCACTTGATCCACCGAGGCACCCAGCAACGGCCGCAGCCGAGGCAACACCACCAGTCGCCTGTAGCAGTCGTCTGCGTGAAAGACAGTCAGCGTTGGACATCACTCACAGAGGGCAAAATTCTGTCATACACAAATGCCTTATCATCCACCATACCAAATCACACAAGTGCTTCCGTCGTTCTGAAAAATCCAGGTTCGTTAATGGAACTGATCCACTAATGGGTATACGGTCGTAAGGCCTCGTCGTGTTCTGATTTCACAGAAGATTGAAGATAAAAACTCCGGGATGGCCACATTAGGGGGATTGGCTCCCAGTTGTCGGGTTCATCCACACCCCGTGAACAGGTGGGCTTTCGCCTCGAACCGCGGTAAACCGAGGGGCCCGATTGGTGGCGTCCGGGTACGCTGATTCTATGCGAAGGCAAACGCTTGCAGCCACCGTTTGACGGAGGTTGCTTCGGAGGGCTAAAACAGTTTGAGCAGTGGGTGGTTCGCCGTTTTGCACCCGAACTATCAAGCATTAAGATGATATTTGAAGCTGATAGGCCAGCCAACTGGAGTCGAATATTGAGCTTCACTGTGAGCTCAGAGGGGTCTGCTCGCTCCACAACCCCTGATTCGAAGCGGTTGCTACTATCGCTGAAGCGGTCGATTTCGAGCGTAGAAGACTCACATATCGCACCGCCGTCTCCTTGAGTCTTATCTAAACACCGCCCCCGATTGCACCCTGGACGGTTGGATGTTCGCTCGGGTCAAGCGGATTCACAAATCGACCGAAAGTTCTCGAATAGCGCCTGCCCCTCCGCGGTGTGGGCTACTTCGGGGTGCCACTGGACGCCATAGAGCCCGCGGTCGGGCGCACTCATTGCCTCGACGTCACACACGTCGCTCCGTGCCGTGACGTGAAACCCCTCTGGAACGGTCGTCACCTCGTCGGCGTGGCTGGCCCAGACCTGTGTCTTGGGGGCTAAGGACCCGACAAGCGGATCCTCCGGATCAACGATCTCGACGGTCACATCGGCGTAG
>CAZFMU010000193.1:0-3548 GCA_964520165.1 uncultured Salinarchaeum sp.
CCGATTGCGACCTGTGTTGCGGTCACGACCGGTATCGCTGGATCCGACTTCTGGGAGACGAGTATCGAAGCGATCAAGATCTCGGCGCCGCTGTTCATTCTTCCGTTCTCGTTCCTCTATCACCCCGAGATCGTCGCCGGCAACTTCACGCCGACAGCCCTCGCCTCCGGTGGTGTCGCCCTCGCCGGTGCGGTGGTGATGATCCATGGCATCAACTTCCCCTTTGAGTTGGACAACCGGCTGATTCGGTGGATAGTCCGGGCCGGGTTCTTCGTCGTCGGCCTCGCGACGATGGTCCATCCGGCGGGTGTTATCCGGTATGGCGCGTTGATCACTGGCATCGCGTTCCTGGTCGCCCATGCATTCCTCGGGGCGTTCTCACCCGTGCACGGCATCAAGACGGCCATCTCGACGGCACAGGGCGGTGCCGACACCCGCGCCGACGGCGGACGAAAGTAGGACCTGATTTTCTCAACGTTCAACGGACGCGTGCTCGTCGAGAAAGCCGACGAGCTGGTCATTGAGTGGCCGTGATCGTTCGACGGTCACGAGGTGTCCGGCGTCCGGGAACCGACGCGTGGTCGCCCGTGGAAGCCCCGATGTGAGCTGGTCGGCGTTGGATGGCAAAACAATGGCGTCGGCCCCGCCGTGAATGACGAGCGTCGGCAGCGTCATCTCATACAGCGGCCAGTTGCGCTCGTACTCGTCGGCGGCCGCCGCTGTCGCCTCCCAGTCCGCCAGTGTTGCATCCTCGTCCGCCCGCCACCCAACGATCTCCGTGATCGCTTCGGGGTGGTCGCGACAGAATGCTGTCGACAGCATGCTACGGGTGGTCGTCTCAAGCTTCGTCCGGTTGTTCCGACCCGCGGCCATCGCCAACCACGCATCGCCTGATGGCATGTCCGCTCCGCCGGCCGGCGTCCCAACCAGCACGAGTGAGCGAAGCCGATCGTGTTGATGAGCGTATTCAAGCGCAACCGTCCCGCCGAGTCCTAGGCCGACGGCATGGGCCCGACGAACGTCGGCGGCGGACAAGACCGCCTCTAGGTCCCCAACGAGGTCGTCGATCTCGTCTCTCCCCGGGGGTGCTTCTGATCGACCGGTTCGCCGTCCATGGTAGACAATCGCCGAGAACGGGCCGACGACCGCCGGATGCTGCCAGGCCCACTGCCAGGGTCCAAGACCGAGTGTCGGAACGAACACGACCGGTGGTCCCGTTCCGTGGCGTTCGTAGTAGAGCTCGACACCGTCGTTCGTTGCCCACGGCATGGCTATGAAAGCGGCGAGGCGCCGTAGAGCGCCTCATAGAGCGCTGGCGTGAGGTGTACCTCAAGCACCGCAGCGAGCGCCAGCATGACCCATCCCACCCCGACGATAAGGCCAATTCGTCTGAGCTCGCCGCGGGTCACGAACTGCTGTCGACTGCCGAACACGCGTGTGCCACCAAGGTGAACGAGTCGAAGTCCCACGCCGGCGGCAATGAACAGTGCCGGCAGTTCGACGATTCCGTGTGGGGCTAACAACGTAAGGATCGGACCGATTCCCTCCTGTGCGACGGCAGGTGTCGCGATAACCCCGACAAGCAGCCCGTTAAAGAATGCCCCGAGGAGTGTTACGAGTCCAAGTGTAAGTGCCCCGAGAATGAGTGTCACGAACGCACGGGTGTTGTTCACCAGGATGGTCCAGACCGTGAACCGCTCCGGGAGCATTTCACTAAGATTGTCCAGTCCGAGCCTGGCAAACACGTCGACCCCGGCGACGACCAAGCCGATCCCGGTAAGCATCCCCAGGATAAAAACGCCTGTTGCGCCCCCGATGTATCGGCGGTGTTCCCGCCATGCGAGTGTGAGGTCATCGACAATCCCGCCGCGTGAGTGCATATTCTCTCTATGTGAGCGCGTGGATAAAATCCGTCGCTGAACGCGCGTCGAAGGGTAGATACGATTCGCCGGCCAACATCGGGTATGGACGCGGCGCTGGTGATCCTCGACGGCTGGGGGATCGACGCCACGGACGGACGAAACGCCGTTGCAACGGCCGAAACGCCGGTCTTCGACCGCCTATCGAGCCAGGGGGCGACCGGAACCCTCGATGTCTCCGGTCGTGCCGTCGGCCTTCCGGAGGGACAGATGGGCAACAGCGAGGTCGGACATCTCACCATCGGCGCCGGCCGAGTTGTCCTCCAGCCGTATGCCCGCATCGAGGACGCTATCGACACCGGCGCCTTCTTCGAGAACGACGCGCTGCAGACCGCGATCGATCACGTCCGATCGACTGGTGGCCGTCTTCATTTCATGGGCCTCGTCAGCCGTGGTGGCGTCCACTCGCACTACCGTCATCTCGCGGCGCTCATTGATCTCGCCGACCGGGCCGATGTCGAGGCCATCACACACGCGTTTCTCGACGGCCGCGATACACCACCGAGAGCGGCAATTGACGTGCTTGACGATCTTGAGACGACGATTGAGCACGCCGGCACCGGGGCCGTCGCGACGATCGCAGGACGGTACTACGCGATGGACCGTGACGCGAACTGGGAGCGTACCCGCGCCGCGTACGACGCCATCGTCAACCGCGAGGCCGACCACGGTGCCGCGACCCCACAGGCCGCCGTTCGTGGGGCCTACGACCGCGGCGAGTCCGACGAGTTCGTCGAACCAACACTCGTCGGTGAGCAGCCGGCGCTTGCTGACGGTGATGCGGTTGTCTTCTTTAATTTCCGTCCGGACCGCGCCCGCCAGCTTGTCCGGATGCTCACGAATACCGAGCCCGACTGGACGCCCGCCGTTGAGCCACCGGCGATCGAGCTGGTGACGATGACCCAGTACGACGAGACCTTCCCGTTTCCGGTGGCGTTCCCCCCCGAACGGCCGACGGTCACGCTCGGCTCTGTCCTGGCCGAACACGGGCTCCGTCAGCTCCGCATTGCCGAGTCGGAGAAATACCCGCATGTGACGTACTTCCTCAACGGTGGTCGTGAGCGGTGCTTCGAGGGTGAACTCCGCCGGATCATCGAGAGCCCGGACGTGCCGACCTACGACGAACGACCGTCGATGAGCGCAACTGCCGTAACAACAACTGCCATCGATGTTATCGCGGAGTCGGACCCGGAGGTGTTGATCCTAAACTACGCCAACCCCGACATGGTCGGCCACACAGGTGACTTCGACGCTACGGTCGCCGCCGTTGAGACCGTCGACCGCGAACTCGGACGGCTCGTTGACGCTATCGACGGCCACATCCTGATCGTTGCCGACCACGGGAATGCCGAGGACATGGGTACGCCCGAGGCCCCGCATACCGCTCATACGACCAATCCCGTACCGGTCGTCTATCTCGCGGCGGACACCAACGGCCAGTCGGACCGGTCCGGTGGCCGCCGAATCCGCGACGGCGGGCGACTCTGTGATGTCGCACCGACGCTACTCGGGATCCTCGGGATCGACACCCCGTCGTCGATGACCGGCGAATCACTCCTTCTGTGAAAATACCGAGTGCGCCGACCGGGAATTGAACCCGGGCTATGAGCTTGGGAAGCTCATGTCCTA
>CAZFMU010000194.1:0-3519 GCA_964520165.1 uncultured Salinarchaeum sp.
CGGTGGGGCGGGGAACTCGCGCTGCTTTTCGTTTAGACGACCATACTCAGCGCTTGTGGGAGAAGCACACTGATGAAGATCTGGGACCACATCGTGAACGTGGTCGGGTATGTTTTCGTATCACGGACGTGCTGGAGGTGATTCTGGACTGTCTCGTACTGATCTGGATCGGTGACTTCGGCAGCATGGACATCAAACGGGTTGTCCATAACTGCCATGAGTTCGGCTTCGAGTTCCTGAATCCGTTTTTCTTTTTCGCTCTTCATGATCTCGTGGACACGGAACATCGAATACGCTATAGTGACGACGCCAACTCCTCAACCTACCGTGAGGGCAAGATCGATTATCGGCGCCTCTGGGGCTTGATACGGGGTAGCGACGTATTTCGAGAGGAGTACCGGGACCTTTGTTTGGATGAAATACAGGATCAGTACTGCCGTGTACAGATAATACGAGCGTTTGAGGAGTTCACCGATCGGCTGGAACCCGCCCATCTTTCGGGGATCATGGAAAAACAGCCCGATTTCGGCTTTCCTGAGTCACCGTGGAACGATCAGATGGACGGCAAAATAAGCAAGACCAAACTCCACTAACACTGGCAAATGGACGAGGGGAAACACGAGCTGTCCGTACAAGAACAGCCCGATCCCATCGATGGCAATGAGATTTCAAAAGCCCAAAACGAATAGTGCGAAGGCTTTGGCGATCAGTACCGCGAGAATCCAAAATCCAATTCGAGCACGCAATGGGAGCAGTCCTTCGAAGAGTTCTGGGTCAGCCGTTGTATTGCGTTCCTCAATGCGGAGCCGAGCGATCGCCGCGTCATAGGTGTCATGAATATATCGGGTACCGATTACCCCTAAAATCACCATGGCTGGGACGGCAAGCGAATTGGGTTCAACGATGAACGAGTTGTTCCCGGAAATAAAGTAGTGAAATCACGCTACATCTGGCGATTCATCACGGCCAGGGATGCGGAGACAACGCTGATCAGCGTACAGATCAATCAGTGGCCTCAGAACTAATTCCCGGCTGCAACCCATCGATTACTTGGTGCTCTTCAGGGGACACTTCGGTAACATCGTCAAACCGGCCCTCAAACCAGGTGCGAAGCATATCCACACGCTCGCTATTAATCTCAAGTTCTTCTTGGATCCGCTCAACGACAGCATTCTCAGAACGGTTAGTCGCCTGATACCATCTCATCCGCTTTTCCACAGTAGCTTGACGATCGAGTAATGCTTCCAACTCATCGTGACGGTCCTGTTGCTGCTCTGTTGTAGCATCACTTGGTGTACTGTGGGTTTTCGCGGGACAAAGGATTCGTGGACCGCGGCTCGGATATCCCCCGATTACCCACTTGTTAGTTAACGTATGACAAACTGGACAGCGGTAGATCTCTTTTGATCGCCACGTAGTTCCATACTCCGCGTCTGCCGGTCGATCTGGTAGCGTGGGGTCAATCCAGCTGTAGTTCGGGACATCAGAGCCAGTCGTAGGCATCGTCTAAATCAACGAACTCGGTCGCTCGGAATAAAGATAAAATCAATAGAATTGTATATGTGCAATTTGCGCTATCAATTAATCAAGAATGCATCTGTTCACGTACGAATCGCTGATGCGTAAACTCAGAACTAAACGACAAGAACTGGGTCTCACACAGAAAGAAGTTGCCGCACAAGCAGGGATCAGCGCGGCCCAGTTGAGCCGGATGGAGAATGGAAACGCGGAGGCAAAATACCGAACCGTCTATCGAGTCTGGAAGGAGCTTGATACAGTCGCTGATACAACTGAGCAAACAGCTGAAGCGTTAGCAACCCCGGATATCACGTGGATCACCACCGCGCAGACGGGGCGCGAGGCCCGGCGACTGATGTGGGATAATAACTATTCACAGCTTCCGGTGTGCGAACCAGAACATCAGGAAGCAGTAGGTGGGATCACGGATCGATTGCTTATGCTAGCTGACGAGCTACGTCAACCAATTACGGAGCTGATGGGTCCACCGTTTATTGAGGTCCGACCGGAAACCAGCAGGTCGGCAGTAGTGGAATTGCTACAAGACGGGAACGATGCTGTTCTTGTCCGACCTGATGGTACTGGTCAATACACTGGTATTATTACACCCGCAGATGTTTTGTAATCGTGAGGCGATGTGTATAACAAATACAGCGTATATTGCATACATGCAAATGATTTGATTTCAAACTTATTGCCGTACAACTACAATTAGAACATGTTTCGGTGATTTCCTGTGTCACAGCCATCCGACTCTACGACCGACGTATCGTCAGAGGATCTGGTGAGCAGTCAGGCGAGAGATTCCATTCCTGATCGTATTGGTGTGATCTCAGACGTCCACGGGAACCTGATCGCACTTCAAGCGGTGCTTGAGGCAATGCCAGCTGTTGACGCTATCGTTCACGCCGGCGATACTGTCGGTTATGGACCGCAACCTGATGCGTGCGTGACCAGACTTCGCGAACACGATGTCTACGCCGTCCAAGGAAACCATGATATGACGATGTTCACCGAGCGGACCTACGAGAGCGGGGGGGCACACGCAAAGGAAGTGCTCTCTGATCGGAATCGAGCGTGGCTGCAGTCACTCCCTACGTGTCGGCGGCTCTGGAACAATCGCGTTCGGGTCACGCACGGCCATCCGGAAGACCCTCACCAGTATACCTTCCCAGAAAGCTTCGCATCTGATCTGCTTGATGGGGAAGACATTCTCGTCCTCGGCCACACTCATATCCAGGCGGCCGAACAGTTCGACGGGGGCTGGGTGCTCAATCCTGGAAGCGTTGGCCAACCACGTGATGGTGACCCCCGTGCTGCCTATGCGACCGTCGATCTTGCTGACGGTACTGTTTCCTTACACCGGGTTGCCTACGATATCGATGCAGTCGTCGAACAGATCCGAGCACGATCAATTAGCGATCACAACGCTACTCGACTGTACGACGGGCAGTGAAACCATTCACTCAACCAATGACCTCTGAGCCACCCTCAACAACCTCGCATGAGCAGTCCACAGCAGAGCGCCTCCTCCCAGATGGTGGACATACTGTGGAAGAGAGACTTGCGGACGGCTACCTCTTTGACCTTCCCGTCCAGAACAGTACAACGAGCCGCTCGCTGGTCCTGTTTAATGACATCACCATTGAGGATCCAGACGAGGAACGAGTGCGTGGAACAACGCTCAACGGAAAGCAATTTGATGTCTCCTGGTCCGATCTCGAGACGGTTCAATCGGTAACCACGGACGCTCTCGATACGGCTGCGAAGGCGGCACTACTTAATCGATTATCAAAGGCGATTACAGCTGATGTTCAGCGAATTCCTCCAGAAGAGGTGACGAAACTCATCAATGAAGGAACGCAGGACCATCTCGACACCGGGCAGCTCCTCACGATCACGCAGCAGTATCTTGAGCGACAGCCGGAAACAATAGCGACACTTGGCCAGCCGCTTGTCGCGTTCTTGCGCGAGACGGAACACCCTGTCGGCGTAGTCGTG
>CAZFMU010000195.1:0-3495 GCA_964520165.1 uncultured Salinarchaeum sp.
CCACGAAACTCCGGATCAACCGCCAAAAACAGGATATACCCATCGAGACGCACTGCCGCAAACCCAATCACGTCGCCGTCGGCCAGCAGGACATGAACACGGGCCCGTTGATAGGCGTCGGCGAAAAACCCCCACCGCTGTTTGAGAATCCCCTCGGCGTGCCGGATGCGCTCTTTGAGTTGCCAGGCGGCATCAAGGTACGCGTCGTCCCCTGGCTCAACGACCACCCGCTCGACGTTGACGCTCACTACCACAGTACTAACAGCGTGTCCGGTATAATTCCACCGCCAGCGCGCCGGACGAAACACCCAAACGGCGCCCGGAGTGTACCATTCACATGGACTTTCGCCTGCGGTCTCATCCCGCCGATGTCGCCGTCGAAGCCGAAGGCACTACCTTCGGTGATGCAGCCGCCGCGGCGGCAAACGGCATGGCCGCGGCGATGTGCGAGCGTGTCCCGGCAGGCGGTGAGCGGGTTCGTGTTGAGGTCACCGCCGAGAGCCGATCAGCACTCCTCTTTGAGTATCTCACGGAGTTGATTCTTCAGCGCGACATTCGCGGTGTGCTGCCGGTCGACAACACGGCGACGGTATCGTCAACCGATACGGGCTACCGGCTTGAAGGGGACACACGGGGGGTGCCGCTTGATCGCGTGAATGCCCGAGACCTGAAGGCGGTGACCTACTCGGAGATGTCGATCGAGGAGACCAACGACGGCTGGCGGGTGTACGTCGTCTTCGACGTGTGACGAGGGCGAAATCGTTAGGAGTCCGCTGACCTCACGAAGAGACATGACGACGTTCGAAGCCGACGGGCTGACGCTTGAGAAGATTCGGGAGCACGTCTGGAAGCTTCCACAGTCGGGCGAGATGGGCGTCAGCGGACGCGTGTACGCGAGCGAGGCGCTGCTTGAGGCGATCGCCGGGGATAAGACGCTCTCACAGCTCCAGAATGCGGCACATCTTCCGGGCATGGTCGATCCCGTGATTACGATGCCGGACGGACATCAGGGGTATGGTTTTCCCGTCGGCGGTGTCGGCGCGACCGACGCTGAAGACGGCTGTATCTCGCCCGGTGCCGTCGGCTATGACATTAACTGTCTGCCGGCAGACGCCGAGGTACACCTTGATTTCGGGCGGCGGCTAGATCTCGGCGAATTGGCCGCTCGGTTTGAGGACGAAGCGGCGGTAGTGGCCGGCGATCGGCTCACGACAGCACCGATCCAGCTGTTTACCGCCTCAGAGGAAAAGCCGGTCTATGCGGTCGAGACGACAACCGGTGAGCGCATTGAGGCAACGCCGGACCACCAGTTTCAGACGCCAGAGGGCATGGTCGCTCTTGAGGAACTCGAACCGGGCGATCGCCTCCGGATTCAGCCGTTCCGTGGGCTACAAGACGAGGCGCCGGCCGACGTGACGGTAATCGAGGAGACAGACGGCGACAGTAACCACTGTCCCCTGTCAACGGCCGATTCGGCATTCACGCGGCTACTCGGCCTGCTGGGATTCCTCCGGGGCAGCGGCACCATCACCGAGGAGGACCACGTGCACTTCTATGGGGCGCCCGAGGACCTCGACGCGCTACGGGCGGACCTCCGACAGCTTGGCTTTAGTCCGACGCCGATCGAAGACGCAACGACAGAGGATGGCGTGCGTGTTAGCGATCCCGAGTTGGCCCGCCTTCTTGTGGCACTCGACGCGGACCCGACGTCAACGCCCGCGCCACCCCATCCGCCAGCGGCCGCCGATGTGCTGACGGACTGGCAGCTGGCGGTCTACTACGCGGCGTACTTCGGGGCGGCCATGGCCGCTCCGACCGGCGGTCCAAACGGTCAACTCAAGCGCCCGACTGTCGGTCTCGCAGACACGTCGGTGTCGGCCCGTCGCGCGCTTGAGCGCGCGGTCGCGTTCCTTGATAGCATCGGTATCACCGCCACCACCGAAGCGACCGAGGACCGACTCACACTCGCTATCGAGAACGATCTCGACAACCTCAGACAGTTTTTCGCGACGGTTGGCTACCGGTATCACCAGCGCAAACGGCAAGCAGCGGTAGCGGCCATCCAGTACTGCAAGACGGTTACGCCGAGAGACTCGTCGTCCCCGCGTGCAGTGGCTGACGGCGGGCCATCGGCAGCCCCCGAGGCGGACTTCACCACGTTTCGAAAGCAGTGTGCGGTTGGAGATGATCTGACCATCGAGACAACGATCGCGTCGATCGAACCGGCTGGCGAGAAGCCGGTGTACGACATTGGCGTCACCCACCCAGCTCACACCTTCCTCGCCAATGAGTTCGTGGTCTCGAACTGTGGGGTGCGGATGATCAAGACCAACCTCACCTACGACGACCTCAGAGGCCACGAGGAGGAGCTTGTTGAGACACTATTCACGAACATTCCGACCGGTCTCGGCGGTGGGGGAATCGTCGAGGTTGATCGCGAGACGGTCGACGAGATCCTTGAGCGCGGCGTCGAGTGGGCCGTCGACAACGGCTACGGCGTCTCCGCCGATCTTGAGCACTGTGAGGACGAGGGGCGACATCCGGCAGCCGATTCGACGAAGGTCAGCGACAACGCCAAAGACCGAGGGCGAAAGCAGATTGGGAGTCTTGGGAGTGGCAATCACTTCCTCGAAGTCCAGCGGGTAACGGACGTCTACCGTTCGGACGTGGCGGCGGAGTTCGGACTCACGGAAGATCAGGTGGTCGTCCTCATCCACTGTGGCTCGCGCGGCCTGGGCCATCAGACCTGCACAGACTACCTCCGCGAGATCGAACAGACCCACCGCGGGCTCCTAGATCGGCTCCCTGACAAGGAGTTGGCGGCCGCCCCCGCCGGGTCGCAACTCGCCGAGGACTACTACGGAGCGATGTGTGCAGCAGTGAACTTCGCATGGGTCAACCGACAGCTGATCACGCACCGTACGCGACAGGTCTTCCAGCGGGTCTTCGACCGGCGCTGGGAGGACCTCGGGATGGACCTGCTGTACGATGTCGCACACAACATCGCCAAGCGCGAGACCCACACCGTTGATGGGCGCGAGCGGGAACTCTTCGTCCACCGGAAGGGAGCGACACGGGCGTTTCCTGCCGGCCATCCGGCGGTGCCACCGGCCTACCGGTCGGTCGGCCAGCCGGTCATCATCCCGGGGAGCATGGGGGCTGGAAGTTACGTTCTCCGGGGGGGCGAACGCTCGCTTGACCTCTCCTTTGGGTCGACTGCCCACGGCGCCGGACGCCTGATGAGCCGTACGCAGGCGAAAAACGAGTTCTGGGGCGAGGATGTCAAGGATCGGCTTGAAGAACACAATGCGATCTACGTCCGGGCCGAAAGCGGCGCAACGGTCGCCGAGGAGGCCCCCGGTGTCTACAAGGATGTCGATGAGGTGGTCGAGGTCTCCGACGCGCTGGGGATCGGTGACAAGGTTGCCCGGACCTTCCCGGTCTGTAATATCAAGGGATGAGAGCGGCTACTCGGCTACAACGCCACATCCTCGT
>CAZFMU010000196.1:0-3476 GCA_964520165.1 uncultured Salinarchaeum sp.
CCCATGGGGACCGAAAGCACCTGGTGTACGCCTGGCCGGCCGACGACGGGGTCGAGTTTCTCGCTGTCTCGCGGCTCACGCCCTGATCGTGGTCAAAGGGCGTATAGGACTGCTGCTCCCAGCTACAGCCATGACCCTGCGCGTGACGTTTCTCGGCACCAGTGGAGCCGTCCCGACGACGGCCCGCAGTCTCCCGGGAATCATGATCAACCGGGACGGCGACCGGTTGCTCTTCGACTGTGGTGAAGGCACCCAACGCCAGATGATGCAGTTTCACACCGGATTCGACATCGCTGATATCTTTATTACGCACACCCACGGCGATCACATCTATGGCCTCCCCGGACTCATCGAGACACTCGATTTCAACGATCGGTCAGCACCGTTGACGATCCACGTCCCACCGGGGACAGCGTCTGATCTAAGATCGTTCATCTTTGCTGCGAGCGGCCGGCCAGGATTTTCGGTCGAGATCAAGCCCGTTACGCCGGGAACAACCGTCCGCGAGGCCCCGGAGTACGAGGTTCGGGCATTCCGGGTAGATCACGATGTCACCGCCGTTGGCTACGCGCTAATCGAAGACGAACGAAAGGGGCGATTCGACCGCGAGCGGGCAGAGGAGCTAGGCGTTCCCGTCGGTCCGAAGTTCTCGCAACTACACGATGGCAAGGCTGTCGAGCTCGAAGACGGGCGGGTGATCGAGCCCGAGCAGGTCGTTGGTCCGCCTCGACCAGGGCGTCGAGTGGTCTATACCGGCGACACGCGGCCGAGCGACCGGACCGTCGAGGTGGCGTCGGAAGCCGATCTGCTGATCCACGATGGCACCTTCGCGGATGACTGTACCGAACGGGCTGTCGAGACGGGCCACTCGACGGCCCGACAGGCCGGGCGGGTAGCGGCCCTCGCTGACGCCCGGCGGCTCGCATTGGTACACATCTCCTCACGGTACGCCGGCCCGCTCGACGCACAGAGACGGGAGGCGCATGAGCCGTTCGACGGTGAGGTGCTCACGCCTGAAGACGGGGATACGATTGAGGTGCCATTTCCGTGAGCTACGCGCAGACGGATGAAGCGGAGGAGTTACACGATGCCGGGCGAGTGCTGTCGATCCCAGGACAGGCGGCCTGGATTCACTGGAGCGCGCCATGGGGTATTTATCCGATGCACCCGTACAACAGAGTGTGCAGGCACGCACGGACGCGCTCGACTCGGTCGTTTTCGGCGTCGACATCCAGAGTGGCGATATCCGTGGCAGCGCGCCGTCGTTCGCGCTGGTTGTCATCAACGGTGAGAGCATCGACCGCGATGTTGTCTCGTATCGGAAGCTCCGGCGTCGGATTGAACGGGACGAGCCGACGCTGATTGCGACCGATAACGCCTACGAACTCGCCAGCGACTCAGATGCGCTCGTTGGCTTTCTTCGGTCGTTACCTGACGGCACACGACTGGTGCAGGTGACCGGCGCCGAGCGTCCCGAGCCCCTCTCCCGGGTGGCCAACCGGTACGACGTGCCATATGGGAGCGATCCGATGCAGGAAGCCGAAGCAGCGGCGCGGCTAGCCGCCCAAAACGTCGGATACGTCGTCTCAGCCTTCACCAACACAACAGAAGTCAAGGTCGCGCGGGGGCGTTCACCGGGGTCCGGCGGATTCAGCGAGGACCGATACACCCGGCGTATTCACGGAGCGGTCAAACGCCGGTCACGCGAGGTCGAGTCCGAACTCGACGATGCCGGACTCGAGTATGACCGCGAGGTGACCGAGAAGTATGGCGGATTTTCACAGGCGTTATTCACCGTGTCAGCAACGCCAGAGGAGATCCCCGTTTCCGCCGCCCGTTCGGGTGACGTACGCGTCGAGATCAACCGCGAACAGCGCGACGGTATTGAGTTTCAGTCGTTGGCCGAGCGACGGGATCACGTCATCGTCGGGATCGACCCCGGGACGACGACCGCGGCCGCCGTGGTGGGGCTCGACGGGAGCGTGCTCGATGTGCTGTCAACCCGGACGGCAGACACATCCGAGATCACCGAATGGCTCATCGACCGGGGGCAACCGCTGTTGGTCGCGGCTGATGTCACGCCGATGCCAGAGACTGTCGAGCAGTTCCGGCGGACGTTCGATGCTGCCGGCTGGACCCCTCCATCGGACATTCCGGTCGACGAGAAGAAACACCGGGCACCCGATCATGCCTTCGAGAACGACCACGAGCGCGACGCCGTCGCCGCAGCGGTTTCGGCGTACGACGACCACGCCGACCAGTTCGAGCGGATCACCCGGAAGGTCCCACCAAAGTTTGACCGCGGAGAGGTCATCGCACGGGTGCTTGCCGAAGAACTGTCGGTCGAAGCGGTGCTTCGAGACCTCGAAGAGGAAGAGACCGAAGAGGACGCCTCAGTCGAACACGAGCCACGAGAGTTGACCGAAGAGGAACAGCGGATTCGTGACCTCGAACGCCAGGTTGACCGGCTGCAGTCCCACGTTGAGGAGCTTGAGGCGACAATCGAGGAGAAAG
The DNA here is from genome assembly GCA_964520165.1 of uncultured Salinarchaeum sp. Lineage (GTDB taxonomy): Archaea > Halobacteriota > Halobacteria > Halobacteriales > Salinarchaeaceae > CAZFMU01. Next base: position 2,515 of record CAZFMU010000196.1, read on the forward strand.
ACGCCCGGATCGAGGAACTTGAGGCTGAGCTCTCTACAGCCCGTCGTGAGGAACGCCGTGAGGCCCGTAAGCGTCAGGAAGTGACGCGTCTGCGGCGGCGGGCACAGGCGCTCGAACGCGATCTTGAACGCGAGGAGGAGCGCAACGAGGAGCTCGAAGGTAAACTCGAACGGCTGAAGGCACTCTGGCGGCTCGATCACTCGAACTTTAGCGATGTCGCCGAGGAAAAACAGGGCCTCGTCCCGGTAAAGCCGATCGACGAGTTCACCAAGACAGCGATTCACGAGGCTGACGAGCAGTACGGACTGGCAGCCGACGACGTGATTTACCTTCGAGACGCCTCCGGCGCCGGCCGGTCGACCGCGGAGTTACTGGTTGATGTTAATCCTCGGGTGGTCCTCCGAGATGGCGGCCAGCTCTCGGAGGTGGCTGATCGCGTGCTCTTTGAGGCCGGCATTCCCGTCGGGTCGGCAGAGGAGGTCGCCATGCAGGAGGTCGACGAACTCGCCGTGGCCAGGGAGTCGGACGTCGAAGCGGTTATCGAGGACTGGGAAGATCGCGCCGAAGAGCGCAAACGCGAGCAGACCGCCGAGATGGTCGACCAACTCATCAGCGAGTATCGCGTCCAAGAGCGCGGCTCGTGACATGTCCTCGCCGTCAACGGCAGGGCACTCTCCTCGCAGAGAGCAAATCCTAGAAGCCCGGGTCCGACGGGCTTTTGCTGTCGCTTTGATCTAGGTCGACCTAGATCATGTATCGTGAGCGAGTGCTCCCAACTGGACAATGGGACAAGAAGGACCGATGACGCGGTTTGAAACCGACATCGACTGGCTCGATGCAGCGATACCTGAGGGACTGCCGGTCCCCTCGGCAGCGGTTATCTCGGGGCCAGGGGAGGCCGGCAAGCCGTTGCTCGCGCTCGGAGTGGTGTCCTCGTGGCTCCGCGCTGGTGGGAGTGTTAT
>CAZFMU010000197.1:0-3440 GCA_964520165.1 uncultured Salinarchaeum sp.
ATTTTACCCGGCGCTACCTGAAGCTGTTCATACTGCCCCGGGGGGTCATAGACGAACATCCCGTCTTCGTGGGTAACGTTGGCCGTCGCTGGCAGGCCCCAGCCATAGGACTCAAACTCCATGCGGGTATTTTCGAGTGCCGTCCCATTGACCCGATAGGCATCGTATACCCGGGTCTTCTCGACACTGTGGGTGTACTCAAGGGCAACGAGGGTCCCCTGCTCGACGGATGTCTGGATGACGGATTCACCGGTGTCAACCCGCTCGACGATGAGTGTCTGATCGGCGGGAGCTGCAATAACGACTCCGGCAGCGACGAGGAGTCCGACGAGGACGAGGGCGAACCAGCGAAAGACCGACCGGTCGATACCGATCATGGACGGGGCAACGAGGGAAAGCGGTGTGCGTTATTCGAAGTACGCGCTTGCACCCTCGTGGAGTTCAATGGACATGCCGTCCTGGGCCGTCTCAGCGCTAATGGAGTCGGCCTTGATCGTGAGATCGTCAGTGTTGTCGAAGATGGCGGCCGTAACGTCCTCGACGGTAGTGGCATCAAGGCCGGACCGCGTCGCGATCATCGCCTGGACAGCAACGGTATCGACATCCTCCTCAACGCCGGAGTACGTACCGCCCGGAATCGTGTCGTCGGCGAACCACGAGGCGGCGTCTTTGACAGCCTCGCGGTCCTCGCCCGCGATCGGGACGATCTCGATATCGTTGGTGTTCGCGAGCTCCTCAATTGCGCCGACCGGATAGCCACCGACAACGAAGGAGGCGTCGATGGTGCCATCACGGAGCTGGTCGGCCGCCTGTGAGAACGACGCGTTTTGCTCTTCGAAGTCGGTGATACCAACAGTATCGAGAATCTGGAGGGCGTTGACCTGCGTCCCCGATCCGAGATCACCGGTGTTGATCGTCGCCCCCGAGAGGTCCGACAGCTGGGTGATACCGCTGTCCGCGAGGGTGACGAGGGTAATTGTCTCCGGATACAGTGTCGCGACACCACGGAGGGTCTCGACCGGACTGCCCTGAAAGGTCTCAATGCCCTCGCCGTTGCGGGCGAAATAGGCGATATCGTTCTGAATGAGAGCGAAATCGGCGTCGCCACTCTGTAGGCTGCCGACATTCTCGACGCTCGCCCCCGTCGACTGAACGTTAAGTGAATAGTCGGTGTTTTCCTCGACGATCGTCTTGAACTCGTTTGAGAGCGGATAGTACGTACCACCGGTACCCCCGGCGTGCCAAGAGAGCGCGGAGGTCTCGCCGTCGTCACCATCATCACCGTTGCCTGTACATCCAGCGAGGCCAGCAACACCGATTGCACCAATCGCTTCGAGTGCGCGCCGTCGGTTAATGCGGTCTGTCATGGACTAGCGGCTCTTTTTGCCGTATGCATATATACCTGTCTGCTCTGACAGGGACCTCGGAGACGGAGCCACGTTCATTATTTGACAATCTAAGGATACAAACGTCGAAACGAGCACTATGATGATGAACAAATCATATATCTTGGGTGACCCGACAGCTTATTGTCGCTCGGCAGGTACGAGAAATGATGACACACACGGCCATCGTTCGCGACACGTATCGGCTCACGCCGCGGGTGCGGGGGTTTCGCCTGCAGGTGCCGGGGCACACATTCGAGTATGAGCCCGGACAACACACGACTATCCACTTCGAGGCCGGCGGTGAGGAGGTGGTCCGACCGTATACACCGACAAACCTGCCGGGAACTGACCAGCTCACCCTGGCGATCAAGCGCTACGAGGACGGCCTGGCGTCGTCGTACATGCACACTCGCGACCGTGGCGACGAGGTGACTATCGGCCCCGTTGACGGCGATCTCACCCTTGCTGATCCCGACCGCGACATCGCTCTTTTGGCAAGTGGAACGGGCATCACCCCGTTGGTGGCAATTCTCCGGCAGTATCTGCAGGTGGGGACCGGCAACGCCCACCTCATCTTCGGCGAAAAGCGGGCCGAGTCAATCATCCTCCGTGGGCTGTTGAACGACCTTGCGGCGGCCAATCCGAACCTGACGGTTACCTATACGCTCTCGGATCCTGGGTGGGACTGGCTCGACAATGTCGGCTACGTCCAAGAGCATCTTGAGGACCGCTTCGACGCGTTCGCCGAACGAGACTTCTACGTCTGTGGGGTACCGCCGATGGTTGTCGAGACAACCGACCGCCTCCGCGAGCTCGGCGCACCAGAGGCGCGCATTCACAGCGAGGGCTGGGAGTCCGGGGCGGTCAAGGGATGATACGACGACTTATCCGTCTACAACTTCTTGATAACACATGACGATTGCTACGGGCGACACGGTCACCATTGAGTACACCGGCCAGTTCGAAGACGGCCACGTCTTCGATACCTCACGCGCTTCGGTCGCCGAAGAGGCCGGTCTTGACGACGCACAGCCAAATCGGGAGTACGAGCCGCTGACCTTCGAGGTCGGAGCCGGCGAGATCATTGCCGGACTTGAAGAGGGACTCGTGGGCTGTGAGGTCGGCGACACCCCGACCTTCGTCATCCCACCGGAGGAGGCCTACGGCGAACACGATGACGAGTTGCTCCAGGCGTACGACGCTGAACAGTTCATCGAGATGCTCGATGGACAGGTCCCCGATGAGGGTGACCGCGTCGAAACCGAACGCGGCGACGTCGGTCGGATCGTACACGTTGACGACGAGGTCGTGCGGATCGATTTCAACCACGCCCTCGCCGGCGAAACGCTGGAATTCAACGTCGAAGTCGTCGCGGTCGAGTAACGCCACCGCGGTGGAGTCGCTCTTGTAGGACGAGTTCGTAGCATTGTGTATGTCCATTGATCCAGTCGACACGGTACTCGTTGCTGGTGCAACGGGGGACACCGGCCAGGAACTGCTTCGCGTACTCGCGCCGCTTGACGTCGAGGTGCGGGCTCTCACCCGGTCGCCCGACGCCCGGTCACGCCTCCGGGCCGATGGCGCTGACGACGTCGTGGTCGACGACCTGCTCGCTCCTGAGGCGCTTGATACCGCCGTCGCGGGTGTTGACGCCGTGCTCTCGGCCGTTGGATCAGGGCCCGCAGATCTCCTTGGCGATGGGCCACTGGTCGACGGAGCGGGAAACAAGGCACTACTTGAGGCGGCCGTTGACGCAGACGTGGCGGCGTTCGTGATGGAGTCCGCCCTCGGCGTGGGATCCGGCCCGGCGAGTCCACTGGCACGGCTGTTTGACGTGGCGATCGGACCGATCCAACGGGCGAAGGCCGACGCCGAGGCGGCGATTGAGGATGCCGCGATCCGTCACACGATCCTCCGACCGGGCGTCCTCGTCGGCGGCAGCCGGACACACGGCACCACGGTTGCCGAGCCGGGGGCGAAGCTCTGGGGCGTAACGACCCGCGCGGATGTCGCATACCTGATGGTCGCCGCGCTCGCGACCGACGCAGCGGC
>CAZFMU010000198.1:0-3432 GCA_964520165.1 uncultured Salinarchaeum sp.
CGACCCGCTCAATCGTTCCGGTCTGTCCGCTTTCGAGGGCCGCCGCGTGGGTGGTACCGACGGACGACCCGCTATTGGTCTGTTCAGGCATGACCGAGGCGATGAGTCCAGAGAGCATCATTAGGGTCACCTAATCTAAATCAGCATCTTTCGGTCTACCTAAAAAACATTGTGGTTGTGGCACTCTCATCGCGATGAATCCATTCGCGAGTACCATTACGGCACTAGCAAAAGGATTTTGTTCCCTCCGACCGAACGGACACATATGTCGAAGGGAAAGCGCAAACGGGAGTGTACGGGTGAGCAGCGCCGCCGCCGTCAGGGACGCTCGCGCGATGCCGATGGACGGTTTACCGAGACCGTTGCTCCCGAGGCGGTTCAAGAGGTCTTCACGGCGGTTGAGGGGCCGGTCGTCACCACTACGGATGTCGCTGACGTACTCGGCATTTCGACCGAAGCTGCCCGTCTGAAACTCAACGATCTCGTTAGTGAGGGGGTCCTCCGGCGACGAAAAACCGGACGGACGGTCGTTTACTGGCACCCCGGGAACCGCACCGCCGATGACTGAGAACGACCTCCCGATCACACCGAGCCAGGGACGGTATCTTTGTGGGATTCTCTATCAGCGGCTCGGGTCGTCGGGGCCCGTCCGAACAGGTGACCTCGCAACGCGGCTGTCGGTTAGCCGTGCAAGCGTGACCGAGACAATCGAACAGTTCGACGAGCGCAATTTCCTCGCATACGAGCCCTATCAGGGCGTCGAGCTGACCGCTCGGGGTGAGGAACTCGCCCGTCGGCTCTTCTGGCGACAGTGTGCGATCCGCCAGTTCTTCGAACAGACCCTTGGAATGCCGCTTGAGACCGACCGCGCCTATCAGATTGGGTTCTCGCTGTCAACGGCGACCATCCAGGCGATCAGCGAGTATGTCGATCAGCCGTGTGACGAGCGGTGTGAGGCCAGCAGCCGAGAGGAGTGTGACCTGGCCGTGCCGACCCGGTCCTCAAAGGCCTGAGTCCAACCAGTGTCACTCTCTTGGTTGCCTCAGTGCCGAGCAGGTGAGTGTCCCAATCCGATTGCTGTAGGTGTGTGCACCTCAGAACAGTGGGTCAAGCTCGTCGCCGGAATCACCGATAAGCTGTTCTTCTTGATCGGCGTGTTGTTCTTTGAGCTCCTCGATGTTGTCCTGTGCCTCAACGGCAACCGCCTGCAGTTCCTTGATTCGTGGCACATCGGTCACTCCCGAGAGCACGACCGCGGCAGACACCTGGCTCGCGTTCGGGAGGGGGTAGTCACCGCCGCGCACTTCCATTGAGCCGGTCTCCTCTTCGAGCCACTTCCGCGAGCGTTCGATGCCCTTGCGGTTGAGATACGAGGGCGGTCCGGCAAGGACCACTAACGCGCGCTCAGTCGTGTCGATCTCAGCAGGAAGTGTCAGCCGGCCCAGGGCCGCCTTGCGCACGAGGCTCGTGATCCGGTTCGTGGCACTTGCGGTATCGACCTTGTCGTCGTCGGAACTTTGGAACTGTGAGAGAAGCCCGCCACCGGTGTCCGGCTCGACCGGCTCGCTGGCGTACCCGACGGTCGTGATTCCCTGCCCAGAGAGGGTGTTGATGACTTCACTTGAGTCGACGACGGACTCGGCAACGGCCCCATCTTGGGTGACCTCACCGGCCCCGAAGAGCAGGCCAAATCGGGTGACAATTTCCTCGTTGATTCCATCGTACCCGCCCTCGATGGACTCGCCGGTCTGACGCCAGGCGTCATTGTCGAAGACGAGTAGATTGTCGACCTCTTGGATGATCGTCTGGAACGATCGGGCAGCGTTGAGCGTATAGATTCCCCCCTCATCACTGCCAGGGAGGACTCCCAGTCCATAGACGGGTTCCGTGTAGATCCGCTTGAGGTGTCGCGCGACGACGGGAAGCGCCCCGGATCCGGTCCCACCACCAAGGCCGGCGACCAACAGGAATGCATCAACCTCGTGGACCGGGATCTCATCGATCGCCCGCTGGATTTCATCGATGTCCTCCTCAGCGATCTGTGACCCGAGCTCGTTGTCGGCCCCGACGCCGTGGCCTTTCACTCGTGCCTGGCCGATCAACACCCGGTTGTCGACCGGCAGCCGATCGAGTCCCTGCAGGTCCGCACGCGCGGTGTTAACCGCGAGTGCAGCCTTGACGTGGCCACTTCCGGTCCGGTCGTCGTACTCAAGGAACTTCTCGACGATCTTTCCGCCGGCCTGCCCGAGGCCGATCATTGCGAGCTTCATTGTATGCGAACTCCTTGCATGAAATTCGGCGGGGGTCTTGATATGCGTTCCGTCGCGGTGGCACGGGGCCCCGATATTCAATCAGACACTAATCATGTCCGAAGATTCATATATGTGATGGTGAATATCATCTAAATGGGAGGCGTCTCATGCCGATCAATGACCTCGCGCGTACCGACGTAGTCACCGCACCGCCAACAACCGTCGTCGCCGACCTCGCGGAACTAATGGCTGAGGAGAACGTAGGGAGCGTCGTCATCACTGAGGACAACCAGCCGACCGGCATCGTCACCGACCGGGACCTTGCCCTCCGGAGTGTCGGCGAGATGGCCGATCCGGACACCCAGATTGCCGCCGATGTCATGTCCGAGGGCCTTGAGACGGTCCCACCGGAGGCTGGCTTCTACGACGCCGCCGAGCTCATGGCCGACGCCGGTGTCCGACGACTGCCGGTCGTTGAGAACGGGGAGCTCCGTGGGATCATTACTGCCGACGACCTGACCGAACTGCTGGCCGACGAACAGCAACACCTCGCCGATGTGTTGCGCGCACAACGCCCTTCCTACTGAGGTTGCCCGTCCGCCGAACCGGGGGGCTCTTGCTCGTTCGGCCCCACCGTTCTGTATGGTTGATGTCCGGAGCTACGCCCACCGTGTTGGGCCCCTTCTCAGGATTTCCCGTCCGGCATTCCTAGCGTTACCCGTTACACTCGTTGCGCTCGGTGCGGCTGCCGCCACCGTTGAGGGGGTGTTTGACCCCACGCGTACGGCGGTGGCGCTGATTGGACTCGTGGTCCTACACATTTCAGTCAACGCGCTCAACGAGGCGTCGGATTATGAGTCGGGCATCGATGAGCGAACCGACGCGACGCCGTTTTCTGGGGGGAGTAAGACTCTCCCAGACGGCCACATCGACCCCCGGACTGCTTACCGATACGGCTATCTGATGGCCGCCATCGGGGCACTCATCGGCCTGTGGTTCCTAGCCGTCGTCGGCCCGTTGTTGATCCCGGTTCTCGTCCTCGGGGCAGTCAGCGTACTGGCGTACACCGACTATCTCACGCGGTACTCGCTGGGCGAACTCTTTGCCGGGCTCGGTCTCGGTGGACTTCCGGTCCTCGGAACGGCCATCGTCCAGGCCGGTACCGTGCCCACGGCGGCCG
>CAZFMU010000199.1:0-3418 GCA_964520165.1 uncultured Salinarchaeum sp.
CGCTCTGTCACGAACAGGCCGGGCGGGTGCTGATCCAGACGACCGACCCGGAAGGTGTTCGTGATGCCTTCGCTGGCGTTGCGCCGGTTGAGACGATCGGGTCGCCGACCGCGACGGGGGAACTGTCGCTCACGCTCGGTGAGGCGACGCTTAACCGGACCGCCGGGGCGATCGACGCCGATCGCGCGGTGCTTGAACGAACCCTTGAGTGACCCGCCTCGGGGCAATCCCCGAGGCACTCGGCCTGCTCCGCCTGTAGATATTCCGGGTGGCAGTGACTGTCGTCCTGTCGGACGATCCGTTCTCTCCCGACCGGCGGCTACTCTTCGGATGCGGTGTCCGACTGACTCTTGATGTCCGCAAGGTCGATATCTTGCTCTTCGGCGATTGCCTCAAGGATGGCGCGGTGCTGTTCGAGTTCCGTCTCAAGGCGTTCGATCCGTTCGTTGGTGTCCTCGGTCGTCTGCTCAAGGCCGACAACGCGGTCGCGCAAGTCCCCGAGTTGCTCATAGAGGGTCTCGGCCGTGTCGGTCAGTGTCTGAAGCTTCTTGGCGGTACTTCCCAGGCCCATATCCGGCGTCTGTACCGGCAGCCTCGTGTGTGTTCCGGTCGTCACGATCCCGTCGGCGAGGAAGGAACGAAAGGCCCTTAATGCAGCCAGGCGTATTTAAGAACTGGACTAGGCCGGGCAGCTAGGCCCTGCTCGTAAACCCGCATCATGGTCTTTAGCGGGGGCCGAAACCCGGGGGCGTCCGGTCAGAAGCGGCCGGGCCCCGCGAGCCAACGTGGAAGCCTCGTCCGTCGGGGGCGACGGTCCACGGCGATCGCCTGCAGGGGCGTCCCGTCGTGGTTAGCCGGCGTGACCCCGTCAGGCGCGGAAGCGAGCAGCGGATCGCCGGACACTCGTCGCTCGACGGGTCACGGGGTGGAGGAGGCAACCGGGTCCACCCGGTCACCGACGACCGGGCAAGCCTGGGCGTCCGTTCTCATGTATCTCATCACGCTGAGTGCCAACGCCGGTCAGGCCGTGAGGGGGTGTTCGGTCACGTCGATCCCGCCGACCAGCTGCCGGTGGGGGTACGGCATGTCGATGTCCGCCTCGTCGAAGCGTTCCTTGACGGCCTGAACGTACGCGCTGCGAATCCCGACGACGTCACTCCGGTTTGGATCATCGATCCAGACCCGCGACTGGAGCCCAACGGCCGAGTCACCGAGTTCGGTCACCCGGACCGACGGCTTCGGATCCGCGAGGATACCCTCGTGTGCTTGGGCCTCTTCGAGGATGATATCGGTTGCCTCGTCGATATCGTCGTCGTAGCCAATACCGAAGGTGATCTTCACGCGGAGCTGGTCCTTGGCGACGGGATTTTTGATCACACCGTCGGTGAGCTGGGCGTTTGGCACCGTCAGCAGTTCGTTGTCGAAGGTCCGGACCCGGGTGACCCGCAGGCTGATGTCCTCGACGATCCCGGCGTGGTCGTCCCACTCGATCCAGTCGCCGATGCGAAAGGGCTCTTCGATGAACACGAACACGCCGGCGACGAAGTTCTTGATGACGTCCTGCATCGCAAACCCGATCGCGAGGGTCGCCGCGGCGGCGATCGTCGCAAGTGATGTGAGGAAGTTGCCAAATCCGGCGGCGCCGAAGGCAACGGTTACCGCCACAAACAACACGGCGTAGCGGCCGAGTTTGAGGATCGGCCGTCGGGCATGCACGTCGACATCACGCTGTCCGAGGAGCCGTTCGAGCACCCGAACGACCACACTCCGGCCAACGAGCCAGATGCCCCCGAAAACGACAATAAACACCAGCGCAGCGGCGACGGGGTCGGCGACTTCCGGAGGGACTCCGAACAGCTGGAAGCCCTCCGAGACCGGATCGACAGCGAGCGGCGGGAGCGTCATCGTCGGAATACGGCGGTATTCCCGCGGGTTTCGAGGAGTTCGGCCCCGACATCATCGGCCAGTTGCTCGGCCAGCGCCTCCGTCGAGGTTCCCCCGCGGGCCGCTCGGAGGAACTTCACCTTCAGGAGATCCCGGTTGTCCAGTTGATCGTCGACCTCCTCGCGGACCGATTCGAGTCCGTGTTTGCCGACCCAGACCGTCACATCGAGGTCGTGAATCCGCGCACGGAGTTCAGAATCCATAGTTCTGCAATCGTGGTCCGTTTTAAAGATGCTTGTGGTGGATGCCGGGCCCAGCGCCCTGACAAAAGCAATCCTTACGGCGCGTCACCGACTGGAAGTACATATGCGACCACGGGACCTGTCGGCCCACGGGGCGTACATCCCCGGGGAAGGCATTGAAGAAGTCGCCCGGGAACTCGATATGGAGCCGGACGCACTGCTTGCGCTCGGCTCGAACGAGAACCCACTCGGCCCGAGCCCGAAGGCCGTCGAGGCTATCCAAGCGGGCGCCGAGGCCGTCGCCGAGTACCCCAAGTCGAGCCATACCGACTTGACGCGGACGCTCGCCGAGCAGTGGGGGGTTACGCCGGCACAGATCTGGCTCTCGCCTGGTGCTGACGGCGCCATTGATTACCTCTCGCGGGCCGCGCTTGAACCGGGAGACCGGGTGTTGCTCCCCGAACCAGGCTTTGCCTACTACGGGATGAGCACCCGCTATCACCACGGCGAGACGGACACCTATCCGGTTAGCCGCGAGCGTGACTTTGCGATGCCCGTCGAGGCCGTACTGGAGGCCTACGATGGTCACCGGATCGTTCATCTGACCACGCCACACAACCCGACCGGGGCGATCTACACGCGTGATGAGATCCGCGAGATCGCCGCCGAGACCAACGATGAGACGCTGGTGGTCGTCGATGAGGCCTACGGCGAGTACAACCGACACCCCTCGGCCCGGGACCTCGTTGAGGAGCGGAGTGATATCGCCGTGTTACGGACCTTCTCGAAGGCCTACGGGCTCGCCGGCCTGCGGCTGGGCTACGCGATTGTTCCCGAGGCGTGGGCCGATGCCTATGCCCGGATCAACACGCCGTTCGCGGTCAACGAGCTGGCCTGTCGGGCGGGGCTCGCGGCGCTAGAGGATGATGCCCATCTTGAGGCGAGCATCGAGTCCGCCCGATGGGGTCGTCAGCGCATGCACGAGGCAATCAACGCACCGACCTGGGAGAGCCACGGCAACTTTGTGCTCGCCCATGTCGGGGATGCAACGGCCATCGCCGAGGCCCTCAAGCACGAGGGCGTGATCGTTCGAGACTGCACGAGCTTTGGGCTCCCAGAGTGCATTCGCGTGTCCTGTGGGACACGGGAGGGCACCGAACAGGCCATTGACGCGATCAACGAGGTTCTCGAAACAGCATGAGAGTCGCGGTGACCGGCACGCCAGGGACGGGCAAGACAACGGCCGTTGAGCACCTCGAAGCGGACACATCACTAGGGATTGAACTCCCGGT
>CAZFMU010000200.1:0-3400 GCA_964520165.1 uncultured Salinarchaeum sp.
CGGTGGAGGCGAGTGCCCGGTTGTTGATACCTGGTGGCAGACCGAGACCGGTGGGATCTTGATCACCACGTTGCCGGGCATCGATCAGATGAAGCCTGGGGCCGCTGGACGGCCGATTCCCGGTGTCGATGCCCGGATCGTCGATCCGGACGGTGACCCGGTTGATGCTGGACAGGCCGGTTATCTGACGATCCATCGGCCCTGGCCGGGAATGGCCCGGACGATCTTTGGAGACGATCAACGGTTTATCGAGGAGTACTGGCAGCAATACTCGGACCCGGAGAACGACCGATGGATCTACTACACCGGCGACGGAGCACAGCGTGATACAGACGGGTACATCAGACTGCTCGGCCGGGTTGACGATGTCATCAACGTTGCTGGGGGCCGACTCCGGACGGTTGAGGTCGAATCGGCGATCCTTGACCTCCCGGAGGTCGCGGAGGCAGCGGTCGTTGGCGGACGCGAGGACACCGGACGAACGGTTGTTTTCGCGTATGTCACTCCTGCTGACGACGCTGAACACTCCCGCGAATCGCTACGGGAGACTGTCAGACAGCGCATTACCGAGTCGGTCGGGACCATCGCTGATCCGGGCCGGATCGTGATCACCCCAGACCTTCCGAAAACACGCTCTGGGAAGATCATGCGCCGACTGCTTGAGGACCTCTCGAATAACGACGAGTACGGCGATACCTCCGCGCTCCGAAATCCCGAGATCGTCGGCGAGATCGAGTCGTCGCTCCAGGAGGGTGACTGAGTTTCGTTATTCCATGAGAAAACGAAACCAATCCGCGGATATCCGACCACGCTCCGGGGCAACCGGTCGACGCCCAACGAGGTACGCGACGCAATCCGGTCGGTTTTATTTCGCTATAGAATAGAAAAACGAAACACATGGCTGAGGCGTCGACTCCAGTACCCGAGGCAGACTACGTGGCCATCAAGCAGGCAGCCGAGACACGCCGCGAGTCGGTCGTTCTCGTGTTGCTCGGTGAGTCCGGACTGACGACGAGTGAGGCCACTCAGGTACGGTTCGCCGATATTCACGATCCGGTTCCTCCGTCCCGGGCGACGCTTCTTGATGTTGGCGACCGGACAACGTTCCTCCCGGCAGCCGGATACAAGACCATCAATGAGTATGTTGAAGCGACTGATCTCGACGCGACAACCCCGCTCGTTGACGTCTCCGCACGTCGTGTCCAGATGCTGCTTTCGGAGGTAACGGCGCGAGCGGCGGCGACAACCGGTCGCAGACGGATCGCATCGATTACAGGGAATGATCTCCGCCACCGATTCGCTGCCAATGCCATTCAGGAGCGAAATGTCCCGCTCCGGATCGTGCGGGCTGCTGGCGGCTGGGAGACGAGCGGTCCGCTTGCCACCCACCTTCCGCCGGTTGAGGACCACGAGATTCTCACCGCGTTCACCGGTGCTACCGTCCGGTCAGACACCGGTCTTCTTGATACGACCACACGGGCGATACTCCGTGCTGACGCCCCGCAGACGGTCGCCGAGGCGGTCTGCACGGCCGTGACAAGCCTGCCCCCGTATGACTGGTCCTGGCTAGTCGAACATACCACCACAGGCGCACTCCGAACACTCGCCGTTGCCGGCATTGACGAGACCGAACTCCCCAGTAACGTTGGTGATACGGCCGGCTGGATCGACGCTGTCCGTGACGGTGAGGTTGTCGTCGAGTTCGACCCGGCACTTGACAGCGACATCGTCGCTGTCCCGGTCGTCTACGGCGATACGACCGTTGGCACGCTGGTCATTAGCCCGACTGCTCACCTGTCCGATGGTGGGCTCAACCACCAACGCCGAAACCGCCTTGCACTCGTTGGCCGCCAACTTGCCCGAGCTATTGCGGCCACACGGCGGCGCCGTCTACTTGAGTCCGACGCTCACGCCGAGCTTGAGTTCGCGTACGATGGTGATGTTGCACCGCTCGTCCGACTCTCTCGCGAACTCACTGTCCCGCTGGATGTCCGGGCGGTCGTTCCACGAGGAACCGACGAGCTGCTCTGTTATGTCGACATTGAGACGACCGATCCGGCGGCGGTGGCCGATCAGACCGATGCAATCGATGCCATTGACGAGTTTCGACTCGTTGAGCAGGGTGACGCAAACGCCCTCTTCGAGTTTGGGCTCACCGGAACCTCACTTCCATCGGTGGTGATCGACGCTGGAGCGACCGTTGAGGCACTGACGGTCGACGGTACGGTTGGTCAGCTTGTGGCGGCCGTGCCCGAAGGGGCGGACATTCGGGCGTTCGTCAGTAGCATTCGCACGGTCTTTCCGGCGACCGAGTTCGTCCGCAAGCGCATACGGGAGGATCCACCAACCCCGACGGCTGAGTACGCCGGAATCATGGACCGGATGACCGATCGCCAGCGGGCTGTTCTTCGGGCGGCGTTCTTCGGCGGGTATTTCGACTGGCCGCGGGGGAGTACCGCCGAGGAGATCGCCGACTCAATGGACGTGTCCTCGCCGACGTTTCATCGACACCTCAGACAGGGACTGCACACTGTGTTGGCGTCACTGGTGGCAGAGAACGACCCGTAGGCCCCGGTGTTAAATGTTTAATCGTGATTGATCCGACGGTGGTCCCCCTCCGGGTGGGCGATTCGACGATTGACGATTGAGCTATTTAGCGACTGTCTTTAGTGGGGCTTGGATACATACCCGTTGATGCGTGATTCGCCGATGACCGACGACGAGCTTGAATCGCAACTCGAAGCGCGGGAGTACTATCGACCGCCGGCGCAGTTCATCGGGCAGGCCAACGCCTCCGACCCGGCGATCTACGACCGGTTCGATGAGTTTCCCGACGGATTTGAGGAATACGCCGAACTGCTCGACTGGGACGAGTACTGGGATGAGACCTTCGACGGGTCGAATCCGCCGTTCTTCGAGTGGTTCGTTGGTGGCAAACTGAACGCGTCGTACAACTGTATCGACCGGCATCTTGAGGAGCGGGGCGACCAGACCGCCCTGCTCTGGGAGAGTGAGGACACGAGCGAGCGCCGCCGGATCGCCTATCAGGATCTCTACCGCGAGGTCAACGAGATGGCGGCGGCCCTCCGGGAGGTTGGCGTTGAGGAGGATGACATCGTCACCCTCCACATGCCGATGCTGCCAGAGCTGCCGATGACGATGCTGGCGGCCGCCCGTATCGGGGCGCCGCACTCGGAGGTCTTCGCCGGGTTCTCCGCAGAGGCCCTTGCCGAGCGGATCGACGATGCCCAAAGTGACGTCGTTGTCACCGTCGATGGGTATTACCGCCGCGGCGAGTTCATGCACCACAAACAGAAGGCCGACGAGGCGGTCGAGATCGCCGATCACGACGTTGATACCGTCCTGGTCTGGACCCGCCACGGCCCGGAGAACCTCCATG